>DATEBC010000402.1:0-4453 GCA_035288065.1 Sedimentisphaerales bacterium
GTGGAAAAGGCTTGCAATTCTGCATCCGGGGGGTAAATGTATTGGTCACGATGAAGACGTCAAGGCGTGAAGAGATTGTTGGACAAACGGCGGTTGTGATATTGGCCGCGGGTAAGGGGACTCGAATGGGCAGGCCCGGGTTGCCGAAGGTCTGCTTCGAGATCGACGGGGTCCCTGCGATAAACAGGGTTATTGGGACTCTGGCTGAGGAGTCGTTTACGAGGTTTCTGGTTGTGGTCGGTCACGGGGCCGAGCGGGTAAGAGAAACCATCGGCAAGGAGCGCGGCGGGATTGGCTATGTCCGTCAGGAGCCTCAGTTGGGGACGGGGCACGCGGCCAAGGCAGGAGCTACGGCGTTACAGAAGCAGGGTCACGACGGGTACGTGCTGGTGACAATGGGAGACAAGTTCATCGAGCGGTCGGCTGTAGCTGCTCTGGTTGGCGGATTCGCCGAGGATGGGGCCGATTTGGCGCTGCTGACCATACCGAAAACCGAATTTACGGAGCGTTCCGGCGGCAGAGTGCTGGCGGATGATACGGGACAGGCTATCGGCATTATCGAGAGTATAGACGTGGCTCGGCAGGGGATTGCAGATGAATTGAATGTGGCAATCGGGGCCGGTATGGAGATCAGTAAGGCTGCGATTCGGGAGGTTATAGACAGGCACATTCCGAATCCGGGGAAGCAAGGCATTGCGGTCGCGGAATTATTGGCGTTAGCCGGGGATCGCGGCGAAATCGACAAGAGGCGACTTGAGGAGACTCTGCGGTCGGGGCGGTACAATCTTGAGATAGCGGGGCGGAGGTATTCAGCGGAGGAGATTGAGAAGAACTGCGCAGGGGTAAACCCCAGCCTGTATCTTTTCAAATCGCAGGCCTTCTATGAAGGCGTTGGAATGATCGATAACGACAACGCCCAGAGGGAGTATTACCTGACGGACGTTGTGCGTCATTTGGCGGGGGTCAAAGATGCCGGGGGAAGGCGCAAGTTTGCCATCAAGACCGTGCCGATCGAGGACGCGGACTGGATACAGGGTTTCAATTCGCCGGATGAGCTGCTGGCGATCCAGGACTATGTTAGGCGAAAGAAGAAAGTAGTTGAGGTATCGCCGAGGCTGGGTCTAAAGGCAAGCCAGTATTGCAGCGTGAGCGGATGGCTGGGAAAGATTGAGAAGAATACGCCTGAAATGCGTCGGTGGGTAGAGGGCATATATGGCGTGCATGAGGGGCTGTACGAGGAGAAGCGCAGGGATTTAATGCGGGTGCTTGGGTTTTATGGGGAGCGGTTCGGATTTGAGGAGAAGGTCTGCATCGTTCGGGCGCCGGGACGGATAAACCTGATGGGCAGACACGTTGATCACCGCGGGGGCTGGAACAACTGCCTTGCGATAGACCGGGAGACGATTGCCGTTGCCGGTCTGCGGGGCGACGATAACGTCGAGGCGGTGAACGTGGAGCCGGAGAGGTTTGCGGCTGTGAATTTCAATATACCTGAGGTAATGGGGCGATTCGAGTTTGGCGACTGGGTGGATTTCGTGAACAGTGAGTGGGTTCGGAACATGCTGCGGACGGCGGCGGGGGATTGGGGCAACTACATCAAGGCGGCGATGCTTAGGCTGCAGCACCAATACATCGACAGGAAGATACATGGGATTAACATAGCTCTGTGCGGCAACGTTCCTATTGCGGCTGGACTCAGCAGCAGCTCGACAATCGTTGTAGCGACGCTCCAGGCGGCTATAGCACTGAACAATCTGGAGCTTACAGCGCGTCAATTCATCGACCTTTGCGGAGAGGGGGAATGGTTCGTGGGTTCTCGCGGGGGCTCGGGCGACCACGCTGCGATACGTCTTGGGCAGAGGGGGAAGATCGCGACCGTTGGGTATCTGCCTTTCAGAGTGGAAGGGATGGTGGATGCACCGCGTGATTTTCAGGTTGTGATTGCGAACAGCCACGTCAAGGCCGCGAAGAGCAGCTCTGCAAAGGATACGTTCAACTCGAGGATTGCGGCGTACAATCTGGGGCTGGAGCTTCTCAAACAGCGTTGCCCTGGGATAAGGGCGAAGGTCCGCTGCCTGCGGGATGTGAACGCTGAGACGCTGGGGTGCGATACGAGCGAGATATACGGGCTGCTTCTGAATGTGCCTGAGCATATTAGCCGGGATGATTTGAAGAATATGCTTGGGGATGAGCAGAAAGACTTAATGGATACCAACTTCGGCAGTCATCAAGACCCGGGGAGCTACGATGTTAGAGGCGTTCTGCTGTTCGGGATCGCGGAGATTCTTAGGAGCAAGGTCTGCGCCGAGTATATCGCGGATGGACGGATAGAGGAATTGGGGGAGCTAATGAGGGTAAGCCACGACGGCGACAGGGTGAGCCGATGCGGCCAAGACGGCAGGTACGTTAGGTTCGAGAAGCGTTGCGATGACGAATATCTTAAGAGCCTGATCGCGGATTCGGCCAGTCGGGACCAAGACAGGGTCTCAAGGGCGCAACTATTGCTGCAGTCGGGAAGCTACCGGTGCAGCACCGTGGAAATCGACCGAATGACGGATATCGTATGTCGTGTTCCGGGCGTTGTGGGGGCACAAATCGCCGGGGCCGGTTTGGGCGGGTGTATTATGGTTTTGGCGCGGAAAGAATCCGTCGAAGCGCTGAGCAATGCCCTGACCGAGCGTTACTATGGCCCGGAAGGCCGTGAGCCGGAGATAATCTCGTGCATCCCCGCAGAAGGAGCTGGTCTTGCAGAGTTCTGATACGGGTCATACAATAATGCTCCGTCAGGATCAAGTCTGAAAGAGTAGTGATTGTTTATGGTCGCCGTACCGGCGACCGCTAAACATTTGGGGGCGGGAATCAGGAGGGTTGGCGGGTGAAGGTGCGAAACTCGTGCATCAGGCGTTTTGTATTAGGGCCGGGCTTGCCATCGCCGATTTTGGTGTCGTCAAACTTGACTACGGGGAGGATGTCCTGTGTAGTGGATGCGATGAATAGCTCGTCAGCGGCGGCGGCGTGCTGCGGCGTGAGCGATTCGTCGGCGACGTTCAGTCCCACGTTCGCTGCTGCTTTTATGATGAATTCCCTCGTAATTGAGGGCAAGATATTGGCTGTGAGGGGCGCTGTTTTGAGGTTTCGGCCGAATATGGCAAAGAACGACGAGCCTGCGCCCTCGGTTATGAGTCCGGCATCATCAACCAGTATGGCCTCAGCACAGCCTTTGTCAGCGGCGTCTCGGCGGGCGAGGATATTGGGCAGGAGATTGAGGGATTTGATGTCGCACCTTTTCCATCGCAAATCGGGGTAGGTGGAGACTTTGATGCCGTTGTTTTTTGCATCGGCGTCTTCTTTACGTTCCGTGACGGTTAGAAAGAAGTTTGGCTTGAGGTCGGGGGGAGGGACGTGGCGTCGCGGAGCTGAGCCGCGGGTGATGTGGAAATAAATGGCTGCGTGTGGGATTTCGGCGGCTTCGAAGGATTTCAAGATTCTGCGGCGGATCAAGTCGATATCAACCTGGGTAATTCCAATGGCGGCCATACTGGCGGCAAAACGGCGTAAATGGTCATCGAGCGCGAAGATTCTGCCGTCGTAGCCGGCAAGTACCTCGTAAACACCGTCTCCGAAGAAGATTCCCCGGTCGAGATGGGCGGGGTCAACCTCTTCCAAGGGCTGAATTCTGTCGTCCACCATTGCTAATTGCATAGAAAATGCTCCTGAAATTGTGGCTGCGAGGTGATTTTATCGTCATAATTGGGGGAAAGACACAAAATTATGCGATTATTTGCTTTACAAAGGCCGGCCAAGGGCATAGGATACAGGGTTTACTCAAGTGCCGCGTTTCACAAGAATTGCGATTATGAGATTGCCACGACCCTTCGGGTCTCGCAATGACAGTTGGCAGCCTCAGACTGTCATTGGAAGGAACACAGATGGGCGCGCCGGCGGCGTGGAAGTCCGCTTAGGCCGGAAAGCAATGTCATCACCATGAAGTGGCGAGGTTTATGAAACGCGGTAGTCAGACTTAGCGTTTAGACAGTTGGAGTTTTAACGATGTATGCCGTAATTGAACAAGGTTCGAAGCAGTACAAGGTCGCCGAAGGCGATTATCTAAATATCGAGTTGACGGAGGTGGCGGCTGATGCCGCGACTATCGAGCTGGATAAGGTTCTTCTTGTGAGCGACGGGGAGAAGGTGAAGATCGGCAGGCCATATCTGGAAGGGGCCAAGGTCATCGCTTCATTCAAGTCCACGTCCGAAGAAGCGGTTATCAAGGGCAAGAAGCTATATCCGACGTATCATCGCAAACGTAAGAACAGCGATAAACGGATAGGCCATCGGCAGAAGTATCTGCGGGTGACGATTGAGAAGATCGAGGCTTAGAGCCTATCCTAATAACCCTCCGGCTTCGACCGGCTGCGTCGGCGGTGGTCGGCGTCAGGCGGCATCTTTCTCG
>DATEBC010000403.1:0-4411 GCA_035288065.1 Sedimentisphaerales bacterium
GTTGGGACAGGTCGTCATAGGGATAAATCTCACGGGATGAATCCCCAAGGGATGAATCTTGGTGTTGGAAAGGGGGCTCCTATTTGGGGACGCAGGCGGGATTTGGTGGGTCGGTGTTGCAGTCGATTAGCCAGTTTGCGGCCATTTGGGCGAAGTCGTCGAAATCGACCTCGCAGTCATCATTCAAGTCGCCGGCAAGGTTGTATTGGCAGACGCGCTGCAGGGCAAGGCTACGGCGCCCCCCTGCGCTGATGGCGATAAAGTCGTCTCCCGCAGGCGGTATCGCCTGGCCGTAAGCGTTGTCGCCCCAGCCGACAATAGTGCCGTCGGCCCTTAGGGCAAGACTATGTAACCATCCGGCACTGACGGCGATGAAGTCGTTTCCATCGGGCGGGGACGCCTGGCCAACCCAGATTCCCTCCCTCTCACTATAGTTACTGCCCCAGGCGACAACACTGCCGTCGGTCTTGAGGGCAAGCGAATGGTAGCCTCCTGCGCTGACGGCGATAAAGTCGTTTCCATCGGGCGGCGTCGCCTGTCCATACCATACTTCTTCGAACAAATCATAATTCGAGCCCCAGCCGACAATACTGCCGTTGGCCTTGAGGGCAAGCGAATGGTACTTTCCCGCACTGACGGCGACAAAATCGTTTCCATCCGGCGGAGTGGCCTGCCCACGAGACCTGGAGCCCCATGCGATAACGCTACCGTAGGTCTTCAGGGCGAGCGAATGGTAGCCTCCTGCGCCGACGGCGATAAAGTCGTTTCCCTGAGGGGGAGTCGCCCGCCGGTAACCATCGTTTCCCCATCCGACAATTGTTCCGTCGGCCTTCAGGGCAAGACCATGTTCGGAGCCTGCGCAGATGTCTACGAAATCGTTTCCATCAGGCGGAGTCGCCTCACCATGATAATTCACGCCCCAACCGACAATACGCCCATCGGCCTCTAGAGCAAGCCCATACTGGTGTCCCGTGCTGACGGCTATGAAATCATTTCCACGAAGTGATGTCGCCTCACCATAATTGTTCAAACCCCATGCGACAATAGTGCCGTCGGCCTTGAGGGCAAGCGAGTGGTACGATCCGGCGCTGACGGCGATGAAATCGTTTCCATCCGGCGGCGACACAAGACCATAATTATTCAAACCCCATGCGACAATAGTGCCGTCGGCCTTGAGGGCAAGAGAGTGGTTGTCTCCTGCGCTGACGGCTACAAAATTGTTTCCGTCAGGAGGCGTCGCCTGTCCCTGACTATTGTCGCCCCATGCGACAATAGTACCGTTGGCCTTGAGGGCGAGCGAATACTCGCCTCCTGCGCTAATGGCGACGAAATCGTTTCCATCAGGCGGCGTCGCCTGACCAGTCCAACGCCAGTGGTCGTCGAAGGAATAGTTCGAGCCCCATCCGACAATGCTGCCGTCTGCTTTGAGGGCAAGACTATGGACAATTCCAGCGCTAATGGCGACGAAATCGTTTCCATCGGGCGGCGTTGCCTGACCAACCCAGTCTCCCCAAACGTTGTAGTTCCATCCCCAGCCGACAATCGAACCATCGGCTCTGAGGCCAAGCGAGTGCACCCCTCCTGCGCTGACGGCCACAAAATTATTTCCATCCGGGATCATCGCCAGTCCATAATCATCATACCCCCATGCCACAACCGCCCCATCGGTCCTCAGAGCAAGACTGTGAAGCAGTCCCGCGCTGACAGCGATAAAATCGTCTCCATCGGGGGGTGGCACTGCACCCCAATAATTATAACCCCATGCGAAAATACTTCCGTCGGCCTTGAGAGCAAGCGAATACTCGCGCCCTGCGCTCACGGCGATAAAGTCTTTGCGGGCGAGTTCTGCGCTGTCTATGGCTGAATCGCCCCAGCCGCGGATGGCGGCGGCGGGCGATGGTTGGGTTAGATAGAGGGAGCAGAGGGATGCGGCGATTAGGGTGATTGGGCGGAAGGTCGAGGTTTTTAGTTCAGCCATTTTGTCCACCTCCAGATTCTACGTGTGCAACAAGTTGCACACCCTACAGGTTTTAGCAGCTTATCCGGTCGCCCCGCAAGGAGCAAGCCCATAAGGGGCAAGCTCACGCTCCCGGGTTGTAACGAATTCTGCTTTAACCGCACAGCACCTGAGCATATATGGTACTATATTCTGGGGGTTTTGTCAAATGATTTGGCTCGTGATTTGGCTCGAAAATCGGGGAGCAGACGGCATTCTGGTTGCGTGGGGGGCGGTCTGGGAGTATAATACTCAAAGTGATTGGTTCGGTGGTTAAGCCGGTTAAGCCGTGGCATAGCCACATGGCAAAGCCATTTTTTTGACACGGATTAACACAGATTAACGCTGTTTGAGTCATTTGAAGGACAGGAGATTGCCACGTCGGCCTTCGGCCTCCTCGCAATGACAAGGCCCGCAAAGGCGATGTCATGGGGCAATAGTGGCAGGCGAATTGTTGAATTGAAGGGCTTTGGGATGTGGAATTATCTTGCGGTTCTGATGGGCGTGGCGGCGGTGTTAGTGTTGATCACCCCTGGCAATTGCGCGGCGAATAGCGCCGATACCGGGCCGTCTGATGCCGCCGGCGGCGCGGCTGACGGCGTGAGCAACTCAGCACCGGCTGTGGTGAGTGCGGATGAGCTGGGCTTTGATGAGATTATCTTCGTGAAGCGCAAGCCGTATTCATCGGATCATTACTATACGGATATAAATAACGGCACGAGCGAGGACCGGTTCCTGCCGGATAACGGCATTTGCGTCTATAACGTTCGCACTCAGCAGGAGCGGACGGTTGCGACGGCGGCGGCGCTGCCCGGCGGGAAGGGATTCATCGGCAAGATCAGCCTATCCTTCGATGCGAGGAAGGTCATCTTCGATTTTCGGGAGAATCCGGGGTCGGGCTTTCGCGTTTGGGAGGTGAATATTGACGGCAGCGGGTTGCGGCAGGTATTGCTCCCGCCGGCGGATGAGGCCCAGAAGGTGGCCCGCTGGGGCTGGGCGTGGCACACGGACGATATTCATCCCTGCTACCTGCAGGATGGGAAGATTATCTTCTCTTCGACCCGCTGCGAGCACACCATTCTCTGCGGGGGCTCGGCCCACTTAGTTGCGCCGGTTCTGCACCGGATGGATGCCGACGGCGGTAATATCGAGCAGCTTAGCAAAAGCCCGGTCAGCGAGTTCTGCCCCGTGGTGCTGGATGATGGGCGGGTGATGTATCACCGGTGGGAGTATATCGACAAGGGGGCGCGGGTTTGCAAGACTATATGGTCGATGAATCCGGACGGGACGATGCCGCAGGAGCTTTACGGCGTCGGCGACGACACTACGACGATATATATGTACCCACAGGCGATGCCGGGCGACAGCGGGCGGGTGGTCTGCGTGGGCACGTGTCATTTCCCGCAGGGCGGCTGCCTCGGCGCGATTATGCTCATTGATTTGCAGAGGGGCCTTCGCGTTCGCGGGCCGGACCCGGATGAAGCGGATTACGTGAAATGGGATGCGAGATACGCGGTGACGAATATCACGCCGCATGTGTTTATCGAGCGGCGAACGGAACCCGGATGGTTTTTCCTGACCAAGGACGGCACGTATGTGCACGACCGCGAGGGCCGAAGCGGCAATCTCTACACGCATCCCTATCCCGTCAGCGAGAATGAGTTCTTAGTCTCATACAAGGCCAATCCGGCGGATCACTATAAAGACGTCGCCAACGCCTATTCGATTTATCTTATTGATACAGAGGGCAACCATAGTTTTGTTCACAAGGACGAGAGTCTTTCCTGCTGGCATCCGACTCCGCTCGTGGCCCGCAAGGTTCCGCCGGAGGTTTATTCCTCACGCCATCCTGAATACGCGGCCGAGAATGAAGCCTTGTGCATCGTTGCCAACGTGTATGAGGGTATGGAAGGAGTAGAGGCCGGCCAGGTCAAGTGGCTGCGGATCAATGAGGCGATTCCCCGCTACTGGGATACCGGGCGAAGATGGAGCCCGGCTACGAGCAGCTCCGCTTGGAATGCCGCCCTTTGGCCGCGAGTGCAGTGGGGCGTTGTGCCAGTGGAGAAAGACGGCTCGGCCCATTTCAAGGTCCCGGCCAATCGCAGCATCTTCTTTCAGGCGCTCGATAAAGACTTCAGGGAAATCCAGCGAGAGAGGACTTACGTGAACTACCGTCCGGGCGAGGTGCGTTCGTGTGCGGGATGTCACGGCCGGACCAACCGCACTTATCATCTGACCGGCACTCGCACTCCAATCGCCATGACCCGTGCAGCGAGCGTTCCGCAGCCGCAGCCTTGCGACCTTGTCGAGAACGGCGGCGACGGGCTTGCTCAGCAGGTGATTCATTATCCCACCGATATTCAGCCCATCTTCGACGCCAAGTGCGTTTCGTGTCACGGCGGCGACAACCCCGCC
>DATEBC010000404.1:0-2519 GCA_035288065.1 Sedimentisphaerales bacterium
ATCTCGTCTGCCGCCGCCGCCGTCTCGTCTGCTGTCACCGCCTCGTCCGCCACCACCGCCTCGTCTGGCGCCACCGTCTCGTCTGCCGCCACCGCCACCACCGCCTCGGTCCGCTCTCGGACGAGCCTCATTGACGCTGACGGGGCTTCCCTGCAACTCCTTGCCGTTCATCTGATCAATTGCGCTTTGGGCTTCGTCCTTAGAGGGCATTTCCACGAATCCAAAGCCTTTTGACTCGCCACTGAACTTGTCCTTTATGACATTGGCGGTAGCGACTTGGCCAAACGCCTCAAAAGCCTGGCGCAAATCATCTTCAGTTGTCTTAGGCGACAAATTTCCCACATAGATATTCATTTCGATTTCCTTTTCCAATTCCAATTTTTGACGGCTACATCACAATTCAAGCCCTGTAATACCAGAGCTTCATCTCAATTTCAACAATTTTCCTATAAATTCAGCATGCTATTTTACATTAAACACAAAAAAAGCGTGGTACTTGCCTGAGGAACAAGCTGAAAACACCTATTCATTCTAATTCGTTCATCGATTTCAGACAGCCTCCATTGAGTATATCGGTCCATAGCCTATTTTGCTCGTTGCGGCTTGGAGTCTTGTGTTTTTTCTTGCGGCAGGGCGGTCCATCGCTTGTAAAGGTTGTCGATTTGCTCCGTGCCGGGCCGGCCATCCCAGATCGCCACTGCGTACCGCAGCGAGAAAGGTTCGCCCGCGAGCACCTCCAACCCGCCTACGGCGGGCTCGTGAAGGTTAAGCGTGGCCGAGAGATAGGCAAAGGGCTTGCTCATCATAAACCACGTCGCCGGGTGAGGCTCGTTTTTAGGGTGGTCGAACATCGCTACAGTGAGTTGCTTACCCTCGGCCTGGGCGGTATAAGCGCACCATCTCGACCGGACCAGCCGTTCTTCGCCTCTAAATACCGCTGCCGCCTTGCCGTCGGCATTGCGAAACTCGCCGTCGGCATCCATCGCCCGTATGAATCGCAGGCCCAGCCCGTGATAGTGCGCGCCGGTGAGCGTGACGGATTCCTTTGGCTTGGCCGGCTCAAAGGCCGACTGCCACGTCAGGAGAGTGACCTTAGGCTCGGGCAGATAGCTTGCCTCGATTGTGCGTTTTTCAGCGAGCAGGGATTCGCCGCTGCCTGGGTTCACCCAGTCGAGCCGCTCGGAGAATCCGGCAAAGGGCGCGTCGTCTCGGCTATCGACCTTTACGTCGTCGAAGGTTAGATGAACCTGTCGGCCGGGTCCGCCGGCGGCGGATTGCTCCTCCCAGAAATTCACGCCGTTTGCCGTAACCGCATACATCAAGGCGTGATGGTGCAGATGGTCGGACGGGGCATCGAGGAGGATATTCACGCCGCTTGGCGAGAACAACTGATCGACATAAGGCTTGTACGGCACGTCCCCATAGCGATAGCGCATCAAGATTCGCTCGCCGGAGGTAATGTGCACGGAGTCTCTATCCGTGGCCACGCGCAGCCGGTCGGTATCGCCGCCCGCCGAGACATTCACGATGATCCAGCCGGCAAGGAAGAGCGATATAACAGCAATCTTTCCAGACTTTTTCATAACTGTGTTTCCTTTAAGTGCGGCAATAAAATGAGGTCTTACATATCTTTGTTTCCCTGGATTCCCGCTTTCGCGGGAATGACAAATGGAAGTGCTTCATTTTGTCGGAGGTTCCCGGTTGCTTGTACTCGAATTTGCGGCGTTTTTGACGCAGCGAAAGCCGTAGATGTCGTATCCAAAGCAGGCATCGACGTATCCTGGGTCTTCATTGTAACGGTAGCCGGAGCGGCAGCTATCTGCGCTGAATTTCCATGCGCCGCCGCGCACCACCTTGGTTTCTCCGGTCTTCGGACCTTTCGGGTTTTCCTGGATACTCTCCTGGTAGTAGTCAACTTTGTAGAAGTCGTTGCACCATTCCCAGACGTTGCCGTGCATATCGTACAATCCCCAGGGATTGGGCTTTTTCAGTCCTACGGGGCGAGGTTTTGAGCCGGAGTTGTCCTTGAACCAGGCATAATCTTTCAGTTGCGACGGGCTGTTTCCGAAGGAATACGCTGTGCCGGCTCCAGCCCGGCAGGCATATTCCCATTCCGCCTCCGTGGGCAGCCTGTATCCATTCGCATCAAAATCACATTCCCAGGTCTGCAAATCGTAGCAAGGCTCGAGGCCATCCAGGCCGGAACGGGCATTGCAGTATCTAACAGCGTCGGACCAGCGGACCTGCTCGACGGGGTTGTCGTCCGCTTTCCAGCGGGAAGGATTCTTTCCCGTGACTCTCTGGTATTCGGCTTGAGTGACGAGGCGCTTATCTATATGGAATGCGCTTACGACGACTTCGTGGGGCGTTGCATCCGGCTCCTTCTCGTCTCCCATTGCAAATCTGCCGCCGGGGAGCAGGACCATTTCCGGGCCGGACTGCGTTTTCGATTTCTCTGGGGCATCACCTGGTGGGCTGGCTGGGGCCTGTCGCTTGCAGCCTTGAAGCAGCGCCAAAGC
>DATEBC010000405.1:0-3416 GCA_035288065.1 Sedimentisphaerales bacterium
TAAAAAAGGCAGTGTGCCCAGTGATGGCGGTGATTATTTTCCTTGTCGTCGGCGGAATCAAGTGGAGCAGGACTCACACCGGCGAGCTGATCCTGACGTGTCTCGACGTCAGCCACGGGCAGGCGATATTTGCGCAGTTGCCGGGCGGCGGCAGTGTGCTGTTCGACGCCGGCTCGCTGCACATCAGCGACCCCGGCAGACGGATTGTCGCGCCTTTTTTGGACTACATGGGGATAAGCAGGATCGATACCGTTCTTATAAGTCACAACGACATAGACCACATTAACGCAATTCCGGAAGTTGTCGAACACCTCCCGGTAGGGCGCATATATGCAAATGAGGCATTCTTCGAAGACGCCGAGGCTTGGGGGGCGGCCAAGTTCCTAAGCGATTATCTGAACAAGGCCGGCCTGAGGATTGAGCAAGTAACGCAGGATTTCCACCTCGGCGGCAAGGTCCGGATTAAGAGCCTCTGGCCAAACGGGCGCCCCGTCGCCGCCGAGCAATTCACTGAAAACGACAAATCCTTGGTGCTGCTGATAGAATTCGCAGGCCGAAAGATGCTGCTCTGCTCCGATATTGAAAAGCCTGCACAGAACGAGATTCTTAGGCTGTATCCCGACTTGCATGCCGATATCGTTGTGGCGCCCCATCACGGCTCAGTACGAACGACCGAAGCCGACTTCCTCCAGAGCCTCGACCCCGATATCGTTATACACAGTTGCGGACGAAACGAGTACGAAACTCAGCAACAGACCGAACACGACCAATCGGCCCGGCACTTCTATACCCCGGAGAACGGGGCAATAACCATCCGCATCCGTAAGGACGGCTCGGTGCGCATAGAAACAACGGCACGGTAGTTATGAGTTCTGAGTTCTGAGTGCTTAGTTGAACTCAAAACTTAAAACTGAAAACTCAAAACTGAAAGTACTGCCGTCCACGCCGGAAGGTTCTCTACCGCATGTGGACGACGATCTCCACTCTGCGGTTCTTAGCCTTGTTCGTAGCTGAATCATTAGGCGCCACCGGCTTGCTTTCCCCGCATCCAACGGCGCGGATCTCTTTTTCAGAAACGCACCGCTGCGATAGATACCTCGTAACCGTCAGGGCACGTTGTGCCGAAAGCTCCCAGTTGTCCTTCCAGGTTGATTTCTTGATCGGGTCCGTATCGGTGTGCCCCACAACGTCTATCCGTCTGCCTGCATATCTCTCTTTCACCACCGAGCAGATATGGTCAAGCTCGGAAATAGTGGCTTTCCTTAGCTCGGCCTTTCCCGAATCAAACAGAATCGCGTTGGGCAACGTAACAGTTATCGTTCCCGCAGCAGCATCGACCGCAACATCCATATCCGAACCGAAGCCCGTAACATCCCCGGGCGATTTATGGAGCTCTTCGATCTGTCTCTGCAGCTCCTCGATGGTGGACTGGTCCTGCGAGATTCGGTCCGCAAGCTGACCTTTTTCTGTGTCCGCCCGGCCCAGCAGGCCCTTTAGATTATTATTCTCGGCATCGAGCAGCATGTACTTCTTCTTCCAGTTGGTGCAGCCGGGAAGAAAGACGATTGAAAAAAGGCACAACAAAACAACGATTGATTTTCTGTCGGCGATTCGCATTTGGGACCTCCCTATTATGCTTGAGTGTCAATATCCTTTGCTACTCTGCGAAGTAGCGAGCTTCGCTGCGTAGTACGAGTCTGCTAACGATAAAACAGCAACGCTATACGGTTCATAATCCAATCATTGAAAATCATAACCGTAAGTATGCCCAAAGACAAGAACGGACCATACGGAATTTGGCGAATTTTTTTGAAAAACATTTGGCAGCCCGCCCAGGTCAGGCCAAAGAAGGGGGCTACGAAGAAGGCAACTACTACCGGCAGCGGACCTATGACCGCCCCCGCCGCCCCCATCAGGTGCACATCGCCCAGACCCATCGCCTCTTTTCCAAACCCTAATGTCCCAAGGATTCGGACGGTCCAGACAATACCGCAGCCTACAAAGTAGCCGAACAGACTGCCAAGAAGCCCGGAAATTGAAGGCTGTTGTATCTCGAAATTGCTCCACACCTCCACAGATGCTATCCTCACGGCGATCCAGTGAGCCGCCACGGCACAGGCCACTATCGGCAGGAGGAAGACTATCTCCCTGCACGCTTCCAGGCGGTGATTGAACTGCGGCTCTCCGCCAGAGGCGGACTTGCCGGGCCCCTCGCCGCCGGGCTTAGCGCCGTCCCCGCCGGCCTCCTGCGAATCGGCGGGCTCCTCGACCTGATAACTGCTCTTGATAGCGCCGGTCGTGATCAGTATCCACGATATGCCCAGTCCGACGGCGGCCCCGATTGCCGGCGCCGCCGTGCCGGCAGAAGCCCACGGCAACAGTTGATCGCCCCGAATGATGCCAGGATCAATTACATACACCGCCAGGGCCGAGCCAACAAGACCCACCCCCGTAACAAGCCGGCAAATGGATAAGGGGATAACCCAGTATTCAAGGTCGATTGCCGAGGCGGCAATGAACCCGCCCAGAAGGATTATGTAGAGCACATACACCAGCCATCTGCCGTCGGCGAGGCCGCCCATGCTCGGACGGATGTCCGTCCGGTAATATATGATGAATAGTCCTAAGAAAAGCGAGCCCGTGAGCAGTTCTATGATGAAATATCGCGCAGAGATCGGGGCTTTGCAGTAGCGGCACTTCCGGCCAAGAACCAGCCATGATACCAGCGGAATATTGTCGTAGAAGCGAATATGCTTGCCACAAGCGGGGCAAGCCGACGGCGGCCTAACCACAGACTTGTCCCGCGGCAGCCGATAGACCACAACATTCAAAAAGCTGCCGATACAGCAGCCAAAAGCAAAGATAAACAAATACCAAATCCAATCAGGAATCACGATGTCGCTTCCCCGTGCCCTTATGCCTTATGCTCTTACGACTTACCCTCTTGTGCTCTTCTTACGGCTGCGGCAACCTTGCCCGGCAAGCCGAACAATCGAATGAACCCGGTCGCATCGGTCGGATTGTATTCGGCGCCCATCACGAAGCTGGCCAGATCGGTGCGGTAGAGGCTGTATGGACTGCTTATGCCCGCGGGGGTGCAGCGGCCCTTGAACAGCTTCAACCGAACCTCCCCGCTGACATTGCGCTGCGTAACATCGACAAACGCATCCAACGCCTCCCGCAACGGGCTGAACCACTGGCCGTAATAAACCAGCTCAGCATATTTCAGAGCGACCTGCTGCTTGTAGTGCAGGGTCTCCCTGTCTAAGGTCAGGCTTTCGAGGCAACTATGCGCAGTCATCAGTATCGTTCCGCCCGGCGTTTCATAGACGCCGCGAGACTTCATACCTACGAGCCGGTTTTCGACCAGATCGACCTGTCCGACGCCGTGCCTGCCTCCTATTTCGTTGAGCGCT
>DATEBC010000406.1:0-2911 GCA_035288065.1 Sedimentisphaerales bacterium
ACAGCGCCGCTGGGAGCGGGCGGATATTATACTCATCACGGGCGATGCATACGTTGACCACCCCTCGTTCGGCGTTGCACTAATCGGGCGATGGCTGGAGAAGCTGGGCTATCGGGTCGCGGTGCTTGCTCAGCCGGATTGGCGCAGCGTCGATGCCTTTCGCTCGCTCGGGCCGCCGCGGCTGTTCTGGGGCATTACATCGGGCTGCATCGACTCGCGCTTGAACGATTACGCCTCGATGGGCAACCGGCGGAGAACCGACGTTTACAGTCCCAATGGGATGGCAGGGCTGCGGCCCAACAGGCCCCTGCTTACGTATTCGGCGAGGGCGAGGGAGGCGTACCCCGATGTCCCTATTATCGTCGGCGGACTCGAAGCAAGTCTGCGGCGGCTCGTTCACTACGATTATATCGAGGACAAGCTCAAACGCGCCGTCCTCGTCGATGCCAAGGCCGACCTTCTCATCTACGGTATGGCCGAACGCGCAGTTGCCCAGGTCGCTGATTGCCTCAGCGCAGGCGGGCAGGTTGAGGAACTGACGGACATCAGCGGCACAGCGTATGTGCTCCGGAAAGATCAATCGGCGCCGGCCAATGCCGTCCGGCTGCCGTCGCTCTGCCAGCTTCAGGCCGACGGCAATTTGTTTATCTCGGCTCACGTGCAGTATCAAAAATGCGCTCATCCGCAGGGGCCGCCGGTCATTCAGGAGCAGGAGCCTGGCACAATAGTGGTAATGCCGCCGTCCAAGCCGCTTACCGCGGCGGAGCTGGATGCGCTGTACGATCTGCCTTTTACCCGCCGCTGGCACCGGCGTTATGACGCACTCGGGGGCATCGCCGCTCTGGAGCCGGTTCAATTCTCGATTGTTACGCATCGCGGCTGCTTCGGCGACTGCTCCTTCTGCTCCATCAACTGCCATCAGGGCAGGAACATAGTCTCTCGCTCGGTCGATTCACTCCTGAACGAGGCGGAGCTTATCCGCCGGCACGATCAATTCGGCGGCACCATAGTGGATCTCGGCGGCCCGACCGCAAATATGTACGGGATGCGGTGCGGCGGCGACGGCGATTGCGGGCGGCCGAGCTGTCTGCTGCCGTCGCCCTGCAAGAACCTCCGGCTTGACCACAGAGATCTCGTGGAAATGATGGAAGCGTTTCTGCGGTGGCGGGACGCCCGTGGTGGAAAGATAAACATCTACGTGGCCTCAGGCATTCGGCACGACCTTGCCCTTGAGAGCAAAGAGTACATCGATCTTCTGACTCGATACTTTGTCGGCGGACACCTGAAAGTGGCGCCGGAGCACTATTGCTCGCACGTTCTGGATTTGATGGGCAAGCCGCATTTTGATGTATTTGAGGAATTTGAGGGCCGTTTCAACGATGCTTCGCGTCGAGCGGGCAAGCAGCAGTATCTGGTGCCCTACTTCATGAGCTCGCATCCCGGCTGCACGACACAGGATGCCCTGGCCCTGACGGAGTATCTTATATCTCGTTCGTGGCGGCCCCGCCAGGTGCAGGACTTTGTCCCCATTTCGCTTACGCTTTCTGCGGCTATGTATGTCTCCGGCCGAGACACCCGGAAAAGACAAATCTACGTACCGCGCGGGCGCAGCGAAAAGCGGCTTCAGGCGGCCCTGCTGCAATACTACCAGCCGAGAAATAGAAAGACCGTCGCCGATTTTCTAAAATTGATCCGCCGGGCTGATTTACTCGGCAAAATCAGGCGCCTGCAGTTGCCCGAACGCTCTCGCCGCAAATAGCCGCAGACCTTTGGAACAATGAATGCCGCTTCCCAAAGGAACCAGCCTTCTCTTTGCACGAGTTTCGTTTTGACATTCTCCTGTCTGTGATTTATACTCCATTGAGTTGCGTTCCAGCAATTGGAGCATGAAAATGGGCATAAACGAGGTAATCGGCGACCAGAAGCAGGAGATACTTGCCCTGGCTGCAAAGTATGGCGCATACAACGTGCGTGTATTCGGCTCCGTGGCTCAGGGCACCGCGAACGAGACGAGTGACGTGGATTTTCTCGTTGACTTGGAAGAGGGACGCAGCCTGTTCGACCTTGGCGGCCTGCTGATGGACTTGCAGGACCTGCTCCATCGCAAAGTGGACGTTTTAACCGAGAACGGCCTTCATTGGTATATCAAGGACAGGATACTCAAAGAAGCAAGGCCCTTATGAAAGACGATAAGCTATATCTCATTCATACAAGATAGCCGGCTTCCGCAACGTCCTTGTCCACGATTATCTCGGCGTGGATGTTCAGAGGGTCTGGAATATTATCGAAAACGAAATTCCCGTTCTAAAAGAAGCTGTCCGAAAAATGTTGGATTAGGCGAGGCTAACTGTCTTGTCTCTGGGGAAATGCTATATGCGCACGATCGTGATTACAGCGTTCATGCTGTGTTGCAGCAACGTTTTTATGACCTTTGCCTGGTATGGGCATTTGAAGAACCTGTCCCATAAGCCATGGATTGTGGCCGCTTTAATTAGCTGGGGCATCGCGCTTTTTGAGTATGTCATTCAGGTCCCTGCGAACCGCATAGGGCATCAGGTAATGAATCTCGGTCAGTTGAAGATACTCCAGGAGGTCGTGACGCTGGCGGTGTTTATTCCTTTCTCTGTCTGCTATATGAAGGAGCAGATTCGAATGGACTACATCTGGGCGGGGCTGTGCATCCTCGCGGCTGTCTTCTTCGTCTTCCGCAGCAAGATACTGGGCCTTTAGCGTGCCGACCGATGCAAGCGACGGCTGAACGGGCTGCCGGACGCCGGACAACTCTTCACGATTTGACACCGCCTTCACTGGACCTCATAGTCAGCTAATATGTCTCTTGCTTTCTTACAGTCTTTTGCAATTTGTGCGGCGAGGGCTGATTCTGTGTCGAACTTCTGCTGGGGGCGGATTT
>DATEBC010000407.1:0-6334 GCA_035288065.1 Sedimentisphaerales bacterium
AGAGGCGTGCCTTCTCGGCTGCGCGATTCCGACCGGCGCCGGAACCGTCTTTAACACGGCGAAAATTGCCGCCGGCAGCAGCATCGCCGTCTTTGGCGTTGGGGGCATTGGGCTAAGCGCCATACTGGCCGCCAAAACGGCAAAGGCCGCAGTAATCATTGCAGTGGACATCCATCAGCACAAACTCAGCCAGGCAATGGCTCTTGGCGCCACCGACGCAGTCAATGCCAATGAGCAGGATGCCTTGTCCGCAATTCATTCTATTACCGCAGGCCGCGGTGTTGATTACGCAATTGAGTCAGCCGGCGTCAGGCAGTCGATGGAAACGGCCTTTCAATCGGTCTGCTGCAATGGCGGATTGTGTATCCTTGCCGGGAACCTGCCGAGCGGACAACGGATATCCATAGACCCATTTGACCTGATAAAGGGCAAGCGAATCACAGGAACATGGGGGGGAGAAACGCAGCCTGATCGTGACATCCCAAGGTACGCTGATATGTATATGTCCGGCCGTTTTGATATGCAGAAGCTCATCACTCACGAATGTGGTCTGAGCGACGTCAACCGGGCATTGGACGACCTGGAGCAAGGCAGGGCCGGACGCATACTCGTAGATATGACGGCAGAATAAGGTGGACATAGTGCCAAAACCATTCAACGCTTTGACGAATATTGTGGTGCTCGGCTCAAATGGATTCATCGGGGGCAGTCTGCTCAGGCATCTGTCCGCCAACTGCCGATTCAATGTGCGGGGGCTGGACGTGCCCGAACTCGATCTGACCGACGAACGGCAGGTGTGCTCCGTTCTGCCTGGCCTGGTGAAGGATTCAATTGTCATTGTAGCCGCGGCGATCACGCGCGACCGCGACAACTCAACGGGGGCAATGATTGACAACATAAAAATGGTCGCAAATCTTTCGCACGTGCTCGGCAATTATCCCGCCGGACAGGTTATATACCTCAGCACGGTTGATGTCTATGGCCGAAGAAACTTAACGCTGCCTTTGAACGAATTGAGCAATATTCAACCTTCCAACCACTACGGCATATCCAAGATCACGCGAGAGTACATTCTGCGCCTGGCGTGCGCTGATGCGGGCAGTCCGTTGGCCATATTGAGACTCCCCGGAGTTTATGGCCCGAACGACACCCACAAAAGCCCTATAAGTGTCTTTACCACAAGAGCGATCGAAGGCCGGCCCATTGAGGTCCGAGGCAACGGCGCTGAACTGAGAGATTTTCTCTACATTGAGGACGTATGCAGGATTGCCGAGCAAGTGATTTTGAGAGGAATCTGCGGCACTTTCAATATTGTCACCGGGCAGAGCCATCCCATAAGCTATATACTCGAGGTGATTGAAACATTCTGCGGTCGTCCGGTCGAGGTCTCTTTCAACGGCAGGCAGGAAGACAGTGACCTCGTGTTTGAGCCTTCCGCCATCTTGCGTGAAATACCGGAATTCCAATTCACCGATGTCGAGGCCGGACTTGAACAAACCGTCAAATACTATCAGGAACAGTTGAGTTGCGTGTGAGTTGAGATTCCATTAGGCATTCTCGCGTGTTCGTGCCGCTTAGGTACAGTGACCACGTCTTCATAGTGGCGTTTCCAAAAAAGGCAGATGTCTCTTCTTGTTATTCCCGCCCCGCATCGGCGTGCGGGGTAAACTTCAGCGGGAATCCACTCACCCGGCACGCTACTGGATACCTGCTTTCGCAGGTATGACAAGGTGAGCCGGTTAGTTTGAGTAATTTATTTGAAACGCGAGTAGATATCTCGAAAGGAAATGGGCGTGAAAGTTCTGCTTTGCACTATACCGTTGAATATCGGTGTCCCAAGAAATGAGGGGCAATGGCCGATAATGCCGAAAGTGGCCATTGTCTCCCTCATCAAGTGGATGGAGAGCCATGGCTATACCAAGACTGCATACGACTTCTACGATATCGATATGCTGGACCCCTCGGACGACGAAATCAGGCAGTACTTCGAGTCCAGCAAGCCGACGGTTGTAGGTCTAAGCGCGGTTGTTTCGACGAGTTATTCTCAGGTCAAGAGGGTAGCTGGGATTCTGCGCCAAAGCTGTCCCGATGCGTGGATAGTAATGGGGGGAAACCTTGCCGTATGCGCCAACGTGGTGTTAAGAAAAACAGAAGTCGATATCTGCGTGCAGGGAGACGGCGAAATACCGTGGGTCGAGTTTCTTGATTACGTCAGGAGGTTCTCAAGGCAGTGGAACTATGAAGAGTTGTCAAAGATAAAATCTCTGTCCTACATCGACGAGGATGGTGAAATGCAGTTCACCGGGTACGGCGGGTGCATTCCTGCATCTGAGATTCCTCTGCCGGATTACGATTTGCTGGCGCTGGGGCTCAAAGGCAAGTCTGAGCTGCTCCGGAATTATTTCAGGAAAGGAGCCGCGCACGACTACTTTCGGCATGATCCGCGTGCTCTGCAAGAAGACAGGCGACCGATGTTGGCCGACTTCTGGGTATCGAAGGGCTGTGTTGCCAAATGCACGTTCTGCCAGCGAACAACAAAAGGCTATCGAGTATTCAGTCTTGATGCCATCGACGAACACCTGCAGATTCTAAAAGACAAGTTTAACGTGGGCTTCATTCACCTGATCGATGAGAATTTCGGCTCCAACAGGAAACACGCGCGCGAGGTGGCCCGGCTGATGAAAGAACACAACATGCTCTGGGCATGTGGCGGCGTTCGCTGCACAACCATTGTTGATGAAGATGTTCAATTCTACCATGATCACCTCTGCGTAACATTGAAGCTCGGAGTGGAGTCCGGCAGCCAGAGAATCTTAGATGTGATGGAGAAAAGATGCACGGTCGAGAGGGCCTATAATGCCGCAACTTCCTGTACTAAAAGGAATATACACATACCGTTTGCACTCATGATCGGCATGCCGGGCGAGACGGACCGGACGGTTAGAAAAACGGGAGAGCTCGTCGGCAAGATTGCTTCTATGAGCGGCGTGCATCCCTCGAAATTGGATGTTGGAGTTTTCTATGCCCTTCCGCTTCCGGGTACGCCCTTATACGAATATGGCCAGCAGACGGGACTGATCGGCGCTACGGTCGAACAGGAGCAAGAGTATCTGGAGTCAGTATTGGATCGAGGCGCAGGCCTGCTCAACTACATCAATCTAAACGGAGCAAGTCTCAGAAAAATTCTTTACTGGGAGACTCTAATTAAATTGGAAGCATCCCGAGCGTTCCACAGAAATAGGCATAACGGACCGACGCGGCCCGGTTCCGACGCAAATGAACGCACTTTTCTCCAAGAGGCGGCCGGGCTATTCAGAAGGAGACGCCTTTGGTCCACCGAGATCGTGCACGTCGTCCGCTATAGACTAAACCGCAAGCTCATGAGCAGCAGATTCATTGCAAGGCTTCCGCGTCCCCTGGTGGATGCGGTGGCGAGGAATCTAAACTATCTCGTTTTTCTTCTGGTGAAATTCGTGAGCGTTGCCGGGTTCAAGATAGACCGGATGCGTGGGCGCAATGTCAGATTGAAGTATCTGTTCAGGAGATACCGGCGGCCCAGCCGGCTTGCCGAGCAGGACTTGCCGTTGTCGGAGAATCATCGGCGATGGTCTTTGAGGGATATTGTCAAAGCCCGGGCCGAATGTCTTGCCGATCTGGAAAGTGTCACCGAGAGGAACCGGCTGATCCTCCTGAGAGGTAGATAAATATTCGCTGAATCTCCATGAAGAGGACACTTGTATTGTATGGAACAGGTATCTGACGTCAATTTGACCGGTTATCAGGGCTGGACAAGAGCAAAGGCTTACTTGTGGGCACTGTTGGATAAGCTGGCCATAGATCGTGCCGTTGCATTCGGCATATCTGCGAAGCTGTGGCAGGCGGCCGCCTCTATCGTGACTATTGCGGTGATCGCGATCTACTACACACCTGAGATGCAAGGGTACTACTATACGTTTATCAGTCTAATGGCCCTTCAGATATTCGCTGAATTAGGTCTGGGAAACGTTATCATCAATTTTGCCAGCCACGAGTGGGCGCATCTGAGACTTTGCGAAAGGAACGGAATCGTCGGGCCTGAAAGCGCGTTGGCGCGGCTGGCCGGCCTGGGAAGATTCGCCCTGCGATGGTACGCCGCGGCGGGCGCGGCTGTCTTTGTCATAATGGGGGCGGTCGGCTGTTTCCTTTTTACAGGCGGCCCGCATTACGCTATTGACTGGAGGGCTCCGTGGATACTCTTCTCTCTGCTGATAGGAATACGGCTCTGGCTGATCCCTTTCCTGGCCCTGTTGGAAGGATGTAATCAAGTTTCAAGCGTATATTTCTGCAGGTTGATGGAAGTCGTCATAACCAGCGCGACCTTGTGGTTGTGCATCATGCTTGACTTGCGGCTCTTTGCGCCCTGCGTATCCGTTTCGGCTGGAATAGCTTGGTGCGTCTTGTTCCTGTTCGGCAAATATAAGCGCTTCTTCCGGGTGTTTTTCTCAAAACATACAGCGGCGCCGATGAGCTGGAGAAGCGAGATTCTGCCTATGCAATGGAGAATTGCCCTGAGCTTCCTCGGAGGATACTTTACGTTCTACCTATTCACGCCTTTGACGTTCAGATTTGACGGTCCTATCGCAGCAGGGCGCATGGGGATGACGTTTGCCATAGCAAGCGGTCTATCGGCCGTCGCCTCGATGTGGATATACGCAAGAGTGCCGCGTTTCGGTCAAATGATCGCCAAGAAAAGGTTCGACCAGCTCGATCAGCTTTTCTATCGCGTCGCGTCTATATCCGTTGTGTTGATCTTCACGGGCGGCTTATGTGCCTGGGCGACGGTTTACTGGCTGCATATAAGAAACTCTTTCATTTCCGCGCGAATTCTCCCTTTGCTGCCGACGGGATTGCTGTTCCTGGCGGCAGTTCTTATGCAGGTGTCTTTTTGTCAAGCGGCGTATCTGCGGGCGCATAAGAAGGAGCCGTTCCTGACGCTGTCAATTGTCCAGGGCGTCTTGACGTCTCTATCATTGTTGATGTTCGGCCGGTTGTACGGGGTCTTGGGTATGGTTGCCGGATACCTCGCGATTGTGGCCTTTTTCACCGTCCCGTATGGCGCCTATGTATGGAACAAATGCAGAATCGAGTGGCATAAGGATAATAAGCTAACACAGGAGCACGTGGATAGTGAGTAAACCGACGCTCTCAGTCATCATAGCGAACTACAACCACGCCTCGCATATTGGAAAAGCGCTCGATGCGATCTTGTCCCAGGGCTTCCTTCCCGCCGAAGTGATTGTTATCGACGACGGCTCTACGGACAACAGTGTTCAGGTCATCAATGAATTCAGAAAAAAGTTTAATATCATTACGCTTGTAAGGAACGACAAGAACAGAGGGGTGACATTCAGCAATAGCCGGGGGCTGGAAAATGCATCGGGGGATTATGTCTATTTCGCGTCTTCGGATGATATGGTCCTGCCGGGCTTCTTTGAAAGAAGCATGGAGCTGCTGTCTCAATATCCGCAGGCTGGTCTCTGCCATACCGAGCTGAAAACGCTTCAAGGCAGAGAATACAAATTCTATTTGGCCGGACGGCAACCATTTTTCACCGTCGAGGAATTGACCCAAGTATTCAAGAAGCGCGGATACTTCACGGCCAGCGGCGCAAACTCTGTATTCCGGCGTCAAGCCATCCTGGATAGCGGGGGTATTATTCCTCAGATGGGGGCTTTGTGGGACGTATTTGCCGCCATGACCGTAGCAGTCAGACACGGAATGTGTTATCTGCCTGGCCCCCTCGTCGCCATAAGGACTGCGGACGATTCCTTTTCCGGATTGGCCAAGAGACAGGGAGCGGTGCTCAGAAACATTCTCAATGAGATTATGCTTCTGTTGGATACCCCGGCCTATCGAGATGTTGCCGATTGGGTGGAGGAAACCGGCGTGTGGCCGATATTGACCCCCTCAATGTTGTACCTCTTGTTAAGGGATCGCAGGCGATGGCGGTACTTATCAGCAAGTCTTGTGCGGCGGGCTTTCTGGCAGGGCATCAGAAGCACAATCGGCAGAATTATCCCCTCTGCCGGCAAAGACTGCTTGAGCAAGATCGCAAACGGATATAGGGATATCGTCTATGCCCCCGATTGACCGCGGCGGAATGGAATCAGAGGATGAATATGCAGCACGTCGCGGTGCCGGCACAAAGACTGCTGCATAGAATTGAAAGTCACTATGAAACTCCCGACTCTCTCCGTGATCATACCAAACTTTAACCACGGCCATTGTATCGGCAGGGCGCTTGAGGCCCTGCTGACTCAAAGTGTCAGGCCTATGGAGATCATTGTTATCGACG
>DATEBC010000408.1:0-5088 GCA_035288065.1 Sedimentisphaerales bacterium
GCGCTGCGTGAGCCGAGAGGCGTGAAGGTGATCAAGGTCGAAACCGCCGCGGAGATGCTCGAGGCAGTTAAGAAGCAATTCAAAAAGTGCAACTGCCTGATTATGGCCGCCGCCGTAGCCGATTACGCGCCGACGCGCCCGGCCAAATCCAAACTGAAGAAGGCAGGCAAGCCACTGACCCTCAAACTAAGACCCACTGCCGACATCCTGAAATGGGCCGGCGCACACAAGACTAAGGGCCAAATCACCGTAGGCTTCGCCCTCGAAGACAAGGCCCTGAGGACCCGCGCCGAAAAGAAGATGAGAGAAAAGAGCCTCGATATGATAATCGCCAACACCACCGCCGCCATCGGAGCGGAGACGACGACTGTGCACATCAAGGCGATTGAAACGGGTTGGCTTCAAGTCAACAGCACGACAAAAACCGCCATTGCGAAAAAGGTTATATCAACGATCGCAGGGAAACGCTGCGCTACGTATCCTTAATACCGAGGTCGTTTTTGGTTAGGATGCTCTCGAATTTGTAGCCGGCCTCGGTGATATTCTCTTCGGCGCCTTGCTTGCGGTCGATTACACAGACGATTTTCTTGACCTTCGCCCCGGCCTCTGCGATGATCCTGGCCGCCTCGATGACCTGTCCGCCGGTGGTGGCGATATCCTCGACCAGCAGAACCACGTCGCCTTTGTTCAGCACGCCTTCGACCATTTTCCCCGTTCCGTAGCCCTTCTTGCTGTTGCGGATTATCACCCAGTTCTTGCCCGTTTCCATTGCAGTTGCCGCCGCGAGCGCGATGCCGCCCAGCTCGGCCCCGGCGATGAGGGTTACATCGCCGCCGGCGTGCTTGGCGAACTCGGCGCCAAGCGCCTTTAGTATGTCCGGGCAGGTCTCGAAAAGGTACTTATCGAGGTAATACTTGCTCCGTTTGCCGCTGCGAAGGACGAAATCGCCTTCGAGATATGCGGTCTCTTTGATACGCGCTATCAATTGTTCTCTGGTCATTGTCTTTCCTCATTCTTGCCACTAAGGCACAAAGGCACAAAGAAAAAAGACAAGATACATCTCATAATCTTCGTGTCTTGGTGTCTTCGTGGCGACTCATTAAACGTTTAGCTCCACGTTTCTGGTCAGGTCTTTGCGGTATTTTTTCCTGATGGGGGTTACGATGTCTCTTATGAACTCATCGACCTGCTGCGGGGCCCTGCCGATGTAGGCGCTTGGGTTAAGCACCTTCTCGAAATCGACCTTGGCGAAGGCCATATCCGAGCTTAGGCGGGCGATGAGGTCGTTGGGCCTGCCCAATTTCTTCACCTGTGCGGCGGCGGCCTGGGAGTGCAGCCTGATTCGCTCGTGTAGCTCCTGACGGTTGCCGCCGGTCTTCACCGCGGCCATGAGGATATTCTCGGTCGCCATAAAGGGCAGCTCCGCGGCCACACGCGCCGCTATCACCTTGGGATAGACGACCAGGCCGTCCGTGACGTTGATGAGGATCTCGAGAATGCCGTCAACCGCCAAAAATGCCTCAGGGATGACTATCCTTCTGTTGGCGGAGTCGTCGAGCGTCCTTTCGAGCCACTGCTCCGAAGCCGTCATAGCCGGGCTTGAAGCTAAGCTCAATACAAACCTGCTAAGCGCCGTCGTCCTCTCGCATCGCATCGGGTTTCGCTTGTAGGCCATCGCCGATGAGCCGATCTGCGATTCTTCAAAAGGCTCTTCTATCTCTTTAAGGTTTGCCAGCAGGCGAACGTCGTTGCAGAGCTTATGCGCCGATTGCGCGACGCAGGCCAAGCAGTTTATTACGAGGGTATCTATCTTTCGCTGGTAGGTCTGGCCTGTAACGGCGCAGATTCTTTTGAACCCGAAGGCGGCCGCGACGGACTTGTCCAACTGCTTGACCTTGCTGTGATTGCCCTCGAAGAGAGCCAGGAACGAGGCCTGGGTGCCGGTCGTGCCCTTGACGCCCCTGAAGGGCAGCGTTTCGAGGCGATGCTCGATCTCGGCAAGGTCCATCGCGAACTCGTAGCACCACAGCGTTGCCCTCTTGCCGACGGTGGTCAACTGGGCCGGCTGATAGTGCGTGAAGCCCAAGGTGGGAAGGTCGCGGTGCTTCTTGGCGAATTTGGCCAGCAGGTTGATGACTGCCGCTGCTTTGCCGGCGATCAGCTCTAGCGCTTCGCGCATGATAATCAAATCGGCGTTGTCGCCGACGTAGCAGCTCGTCGCGCCGAGGTGGATTATCGGCGCGGCCTTGGGCGCGGCGGCCCCGAAGGCATAGACGTGCGCCATAACATCGTGCCGGAATTCCTTCTCAAAGCGCGCCGCCTTGTTGAAATCGATGTCGTCAAGATGCCTTGCCATCTGCTTTATCTGGCCCTGTGTTATATCCAGCCCGAGCTTCTTCTGCGCCCTCGCCAGCTCCAGCCAGAGCCTGCGCCACGTGCTGAACTTCTTCTGCGCGCCGAAAAGCTCAGCCATCTCCCGTGAAGCGTTCCGCTCTACGAGCGGACTTTGATAGATTATGCATCCGTCTGCAACGTCCTTTGCCATATTGAAATCCCATACCGATATTATTTCAGTTTTGACTGCCTTTTGTACGCTGCCACAACGGCTTTCCTGATATCTGTAGAACCGACCTCATACTTGTTGAACTCGTCCATATTCTCACGGTTGACGTGGAGTTGCCCCTCCCCAACATTCCCTCTATGTTGGCCTTTTGAGAAATATTTGTTGTTCGCAACCTCATCTCGTGACAGAACCCAATAGCGTATATTATCTCGCCATACACCTATCCACAGAAAAACATCCGCACATCCTGGCTTTATCTGCTGAAAGTTCATATCGAAAGGCCTGTCTGAATCCGAGGCTAGGGCCTTGATATAAAGCGGTTCGTCGGGTCGTTCAAAATCCACCGCTCTCGATGTCTTTACCTCAATACGTATTCCATGCGCTTTTCCTGTTTTGTCCGGCCAGTCCAGCCACAGGTCGTACTGGTTCGAGTATTTCGTATCCAGCTTTTTTGTTGGTTTTATGAATTCCGGCGCAAGTTGCTTTAGCTGGCCATAAGCCCACTTGTCGCCAAGACTTCTGGGCGCAGATATTTCAAAAACATAGAGGTACAGATTTCGCTCTATGTATGAATCTCTTAGCTGATGATATTCGTCCAGCGTGAGTTTGTCGGCAGCCAGAAGGTGTGAGATTATGTATTCATATTCATTGAAAGGATAGACTGATATCAGGCTCTCCAGCGATGTCTTGAAGTCGTCGGTATTTTCCAGATTCTCCACCAGTCTCTCGAGTTGGGCTTTGAGCTTTTCCATATAGCTGTCTTCTTATCTCCGTGCTGGTAAGTAATCGAACAGGTTGTCAGACGCCGGCTTCGCGTTCCGCACCCTGCCTGTCCCGCTGCGGCTCTCTTGGTCCCATTCGACGTCAACTTCAGGGAATGGGCTGTTGAATTGCCACCCGGTCTTGCCTGTCCGTCTGTAGCGCTCCAGCCTTCGTATGCTAATCTCGGCGAAGACAGGATCGACATCCGACGTAAAACACCTTCGACCCAGCCTCTCACAGGCCAGCAGCGTAGTCCCCGAATGGGCGAAAAAGTCCACAACCAGATCATCACAGCCCGAACTGGCTGAGACGATTCTCTCGGTTGCCTTGAGAGGTTTCTGCGCGTAACATCCGGGAACGTTCTCCTCCATTCTGTAGAATACCTGCTGAATGTCAACCCATACGTTTCCCGCCCTGATGTTTCTTGATTTACTTCGCTGCGAGTTCTCGGTCATCTGCCCGTTAACTTCCTTGTAATATCCTCTCAAGATCTTTGGTATGTCGGTGTATTCGGCTTCGACGTTGAATGCTGGCTCGCCCTTAACATAGTACAAAAGTTCTTGTCTGACCGCCATCCAGTTCTTCTGCGTGCCGTAACCTCTCTGATTTCGCATTGTGATAAAGCTGCGAGTCTTCAGTTCTGTGAATTCTCTCATCATAACCATAAAGTCGGCAAGCGGTTGAAATCCCGCGTTCTGGTCGGCGCCGAGCCAGACGTACAAGCTCGCGTCGCCCTTTAACACATTACAGGCAGCGCTAACCCACTTCCTGCTCCACTCCAAATAGTCTTTGACCGACATCTGGCCCAGGTTGACACTGTTCGTATTGCCGACCACGAGATTATATGGCGGATCCTGAACAGCCAGGGCTGATTCTTCGGCAGCCATCAACTCTGCAATCGCATCTTTGTCGGTTGCGTCAAGACAGCCGATCCGATGTCCTCTCACCGTGTCCTGCCAAATCTGACCTTCTCTCAAGCGGCAATGAGGAAGCAGTGCAGACCTGATGTCTTCGCAGCCGTCGATTCGTTTGAGTTTTTCTTTTGCCACAATGTTTCCCTGTGATTAGTTGCTATGTAATTTTTGCCTGGCGTTCGGCCAGGAGCACTTCAATTTCTTTAATGTCTTTTTCGCTAAGGCTCCAGTCTCCGGCGGGGGCGGTCTCTTCGATCTGGGCGGGGCTTCGGGCGCCTACTACGGCGGCGGTGACTTCGGCTCGTCGGAGGACCCAGCTTATCGCCAATCGCCCAGGTCCCCAGGCCGACGGTCGTCAGCTCCAAATCCGTATTGCCCAGCTTCCTTGTCTGCACAGTCGCACTCCGAGAAACAGAATCTCGCCGATAGGATATTATGGTTCTCGCAATTTATCAATACTTTTGTGCTTCTACGCAGAAGGGCACATGGAGCATCTCAAGAACGACTATGGGGCTGTTGAAAAACATCAGATGGCCTTGTCGCCCCACTATCCACAACTGCACAATGTGTATTTTCACGTCATTGCGAGGAGGCCGAAGGCCGACGTGGCAATCTCAAAGTGTTACTTGCGGGCTTTTTCAATAGCCCCACTATCCGTATTTGTTTTCCTTTGCCGTGCGAAGGAACCCCTTTGACCCGAACGCCTCGCCGGAAGTGCGGTGATTTCAGCCATAGTTGGCGCCTGGATAGAGCAGATTAACCGCGGCCAGCCACACCGGCTCCAGGACAAAACCGACAACGTTCCAGGCGACTACAAGGCCGAAGATTCTAAGGCCCGGCTGATGGATT
>DATEBC010000409.1:0-2798 GCA_035288065.1 Sedimentisphaerales bacterium
CAGCTTTCCGATAGAGAGCATTATCATCAAGAGCACCTGCCCCCCTATCATGACTCCCATGGAGTAGTAGAAGCTGCCGAGGCCGCCGAGCTTGCGGATGAGCAGGCAACAAGCAGCCAGCATTATTCCGACAACGACGACGTAGGAAAAAAGACTCTCCCTCAACTCAGTTGATTTAGTGGAGCTCGGGCGAATATCTTTTTTCATTGCCAGATAGTAAGTGACATAAATTATCAAGACCGAAATCGTCAAGACTATGTTCGCATAGGTGAAACTCTTAAAGGTAATAACATTGCTTGCGTAGAAGACGGGCTCCGAATTGGTCATCAGATCGGACAGAACGTACAAAGCCTGCCCTTCCACCAACACCAGATGAGCGATGAAGAAGAAAATTGCGATCAAGTTCTTCTTGCCGCGCGTGAGAAACTCCCTTAAGACAATTAAGCTCAATAGCGCAATCTGGATAATCAATAGCAGAATGTCAAATATCATTAGAGCTTTTCTCAGACCGGAGCGGACAGCAATTGTCCCGACTGGTCATGCCTCTGTGCCCACCGATCCCGAACAGAGGCTTTCCTTCCCTGTTTCGAGGCAAAGAACTTTTTTATCGTTGCGACTACGCATCGGATCTGGCTACTCTTGAGTTCGGCGAACATCGGCAGGGAGAGAATTCGCCCGGCCAGCCGTTCCGAGTGGGGAAAGTTTCCACTTACATATCCAAGTTCCTGATATGCCTTCTGCAGATGTATCGGCGCCGGATAGTGAATTCCGGCCTGAACGCCGTTTTCGCCCAGGCAGCTCAGTAGAACGTCTCTGTATTCGGTCTCAATCATAAACAGGTGATATATATGCGTTGAGTAAGGAGCCTGCTGCTGAAAACGCAGGTCTCCGACGCCCTCCAAGGCTTGTCTATATGCTTTGGCATGTGCTGCCCGCAACCTGTTCCACTGTTGAAGATACTTCAGCTTAACGTTCAGGACGGCGGCTTGAATTGTATCCAACCTACTATTCAAACCCTTTTCGACGTGCTCGTACTTGACTTTTTGGCCGTAGTTGCGGAGCATTCGCAGACGTTCGGCAAGATGTGTATCATTGGTGACGGCCATTCCGCCGTCGCCGTAGGCTCCGAGATTCTTGCCCGGATAGAAACTGAAGCAGCCGATATGCCCTATAGAGCCGCAGGGCTGACCTTTATACAAGGTCCCGTGAGCCTGCGCGGCGTCTTCGATGACATACAGGTTGTGCTCTTTTGCAATCTTCATGATCGGATCCATATCGGCGGCTTGCCCGGTCAAATGCACGGGGATTATCGCTTTTGTATTGGGCGTTATCGCCTGTTCAATCAGATTGACGTCTATGTTGTAGGTTTCAGGGTCGCAGTCCACCAAAAGGGGTCTGGCGCCGACAGCGCTGACGGCCAATGCCGTTGCAATAAATGTATTGGCCGGCAGGATCACTTCGTCGCCGGACCCGATATCAAGAGACATCAGCGCCAATCTCAGAGCATCCAGACCGCTGGCAAGTCCGACGGCATATTCGGCGCCGATGAACCGGGCAAAAGCCGTCTCGCACTGCTCGACTTGCGGGCCGAGTATGAAACCGCAATTAGACACAACCTCCTGAACGGCACAATCGATTTCGCTCTTAATCGTCTTGTACTGGGCGCTCAAATCTACGAATGGTACTATCTGCATAATTGGGCCTTTCGTTTTCTGCATTGTTGCACTCGTTGGCCGGCCTTATCGAAAGACAAGCCACAAACGGCGCAAATCGCGTGTGAGTAATCAAAGTCCAGTGGTTGGCCGCACTGACATACCCAACCGCTGATAAGAGCGGGACAGCCTTTGAGCAGGGCATAGGCCGGGACATTCTTCGTTACAACTGCCCCTGCGCCTATCATTGCAAACTCGCCGATCTCAATGCCGGGAAGGATTATAGAGCCTGCTCCCAGTGATGCGCCTTCTCTGACTATTGTGGGCGAGAGCCATGATTTATCTTGGTATCGCCCGCGAGCCTGATGCAGACGCGGAGAGCGCGGGTATGCGTCGTTCGTGAAGGAAACGCGGGGACCAATAAAAACGCCGCTCTCAATCGTTATCCCTTCCCAGAGCATATTTCCGTTCTTTATGGTGACGTTATCGCCGATTATTGCGCCACCCTCGATAAAGCAATTCTCGCCGACATTGCAGTTCCTGCCGATTTTGGCGTCTTTGAGCACGTGGGTATATGCCCAGATGCGGGTGCCGTCGCCGATTTCGCTTGTCTCAACAAGGGATAGCGGATGTATGAAGGTATTCTGCACGCGTCTGATCTCCCGTATTCACGATAGTTCGATTTGTTTCAAGAGAATTTGTAACGGCTTCCAGCACCCTCACGACCCCCAGCGAGAACTGTCCGTTCGACAGTTCGACGTGCCCGCGCTGCAGCGAGCGTATGAATTCGGCGGCCTGCAATCGGAGCGGCTCGGCAAACTCGACTTTAGGCATTGTTATATCCTTGTCCCACGTCGAAAGGCGGATGAACTCCCCGAAATCCCGATACTCCTGAGCGGACTGGGCCCCTTTGTCATACACTGCGACGGGCGATACCTGGTTTAGGTCGTCCCATGTCGCCATTTTCCGGCTGCCCACCATGGTGATCTGACGGACCTTTCGCGGATCCAGCCAACTGACCAGGATGGTTGCCAGAATATTCTGAGGATATTGCAGCGAAATAGAGACAACGTCCTCAACACCAGGCTGAATGTACGACGCCCCCACAGCAGAGACAGCCTCAGGCTCACTATTTGTCAGCCAATT
>DATEBC010000410.1:0-9655 GCA_035288065.1 Sedimentisphaerales bacterium
GATTCGGGACCTGATGTACCAGTGGCACAGGCGAATATTGGCGGCCTTCGATTATGACGCAGGGATAGTCGGGGACAATCTGTTCAACATCAGGCCGGTTACAGTAACAACATACGACAGCGCGTATATTCACATGGACAAGATGGGCGCCGGATTCGGCCTGCTGATCTTCGATGAGGAGCATCATCTCCCGGGGAAGTGCCGCCGCGAGGCCGCTATTTTAAGCACTGCGACAATGAGGCTCGGACTGACGGCAACGCCCGAACGCTCGGACGGCCTGCACAAAGACCTGGACCTGCTCATCGGGCCGGTCGTATATCACATGCCGTTCAAAAAGGCCAAAGGCTCGACCCTCGCCGATTTCGACGTCGTGCGCATCCCCGTGGCGTTGAACGCCCGTGAGCAGGCAACCTACGACCAGTGCAGCCGGGCCATTCGCCAATTCATCACATCGCGGCGGAAGGAAACGCCTGGCTACACCTGGCGGGACCTGTGCAAGGAATCTGGCAAGGACCCGCAGGCCCGGCACGCGCAGAAGGCATACTATATCAAGCAGTCTATCGAAGACAGGGCTGAGGAGAAGCTGCGAGTGCTCGAGGACATCTTTCGGCTGCACAACGGCCGGAAGACGATTGTCTTCGCAGGGTCAAACGCAATGGCGATAGAAGTCTCAAAGCGATTCCTCGTGCCGACCATCCTCTCACACACGGCAAAGCGCGAGCGGCTGGCCGTGCTGCAGGGTTTTGCTGATGGGCAATTCCCCGTCCTGGTCGCAAACCGTGTTCTGGACGAAGGAGTGGATGTGCCTGAGGCGAAAGTGGCGGTGGTCATCGGCGGGCAAGGTTCGACACGCCAGGCCAAGCAGCGGCTCGGCCGAGTACTGAGAAGGTCGGGCAATGCCAGAGCCACTCTGTACGAGGTGGTCTGCGAGAATACGAAAGAGGTCATGCGCTCCAGAAAGAGGCGCCGAAGCGATGCTTACGAGCGAACAGTCCATCGTAGAGTATAAGGCGGGCCTGGCCGTCCCCGACCGACTGACACAGAAGACGCATCGGCACTATATCGGTTATGCCGAGAAGATGCTTTCTGTCTATCGCACAGGCATCAGCCAGCAGCGCCGCCAACTCCACCGGCAAATCGAAAACATTTTTGCCGGCGAGCCTGATTGCCCCATCCGCAGGATTGAGGCATTCTGCAAATTGTTAGATGACGAAAGCGTCTTCCAGGCCGACCCTGCCGGGCGGGCGGGAAAACTCAGACTACAGGTATTTTCTCAAGCGGCCTGCTTTCACCCGCTTGTCGAGCAGCCGGATCGGCTCTTTGAACATGAAGAAAAGAGCGTAAAAACGCAGCTTGCGGACAAACTCGCCGTCCCCTGGGACCAAATCGAGCAAGACCTCTACGCCGATGTACTGGCCTATCAGAGATTGGAGAGCTTTGCCGACTGCTCTGACCCAGGCGCCTTGCTTTCGCGTTACAACGTCGCCCAGCTTCAGGCATGTCTCTACCGCGCACAAAGTATGACCGTCACGGCCACTGATGATCTCAAGACCATAATCCGCTATGCAAAATTGGCCCGCCTTCTGCACGAGATAGTCCGGTTTGGCCCGTCAAAATACCGCATTGACTTCTCCGGCCCGGCCTCAGTGTTGCGAGAGACACGGCGATATGGCGTCAATTTCGCCAGGTTCATCCCCGCCCTGCTGGCCTGCAAGGACTGGAAGATGACGGCATCGCTCAAGACTCCCTGGAGCCAAACCGCAAGACTTGTCTTATCCGACAAGGACGGCTTCACCAGCCATCTGCCTGCGCCGGATGAATTTGATTCGGCTCTGGAGGAGTCCTTCGCCGGGAAATTCGGCCCGGAACGCGACGGCTGGCAATTGATCCGCGAAGGCGAGATCCTGTATGACCGCCAAAAGACCTTCGTCCCGGATTTCACCTTCCGCCACAAAGACGGCACAGAGGTATTTCTCGAAATCGTCGGCTTCTGGACGCCCGAATACCTCGAACAAAAGCGGAAAACCTTACAGCAATTTCGACACCACCAAATCCTGATGGCCATACCGGAAAAATCCCTGCGAAAAGACGCCGTCCCCGGAAAAAACATCGTCACCTACAAAACCGCCCTGAAAGTCGCACCGCTTATGGAATTTCTGGAAAGGGCCCGGACTAAAAACACAACTGCTTAACGTAACCTTACAATGCCGCGATATTCACCACGAAGAACACGAAGTTCACGAAGTTAGATCAAAAGAATTCAACGTATCTTCGTGCTTTTCGCGCACTTCGTGGTTACTAAACCTTCGCTATCATAAAGCAACCCGTCTCAGCAAACAAGTCAACTGATTTGGCTAGAATTTATTGCTTTCCATCGCCGGCATAGTTGCCGTCGGCGTCCAATTGCCTGTTATGCACTTCCTGTCATGCCGGCGTCATCGAATGAACGACTCAGCAGTTCAGTTAGATTCAGCTTTGACGCCCAGTATTTGAGATATTCCACATCCAGGTTATCGCCCTGAACCTTCAAGACACCCAAGACATCTCTCCACTGCTGCTGTGAGACTCCGCCGCCTTTTTGATACCATTGCAGCTTGTTGAGGATAATGTCCTCCGGCGAAGACAGGTAGAACCGGCGAGGATTCTCTTCACTTAGAGTGTCAGGTTGACGCCTTCTGAACGCCTCCGAATCGTAGGGTCGATCTTTTAGAACAAAAACATCGATCTTGATCATAGTCTCAAGATGAATCAGATTGAATGAAGCGCTTCTGCGAATTGCCTCTCTGATCATCTGAGCATTGATGTAGTAATCCGTTTCGAGAGCTTCCACTAAGCGATCAACCTGGCCTGCCTCGACATTGGCGACTAAATCAACATCCATCGTCGCGCGGGCTATGCCATAGGCCGAGCTTGCCACGGACCCTCCGATGTAGTACGCGATTGCAAATTTCTCAAAACAGGCGATTACCCCATCCATCGCAAGAACAATGTCGGGCTGTTTCATAGCTGCTTGCGCTCCAGGTACAAGGCAAGACGTTCAGCAAGGTCTTCTCCATAGTGGTTAGCAACGAAAGCCAAATCCGCCTCTCGTTCAGTCAGAAGCGGCTTGGCGCGGCGGATAGCCCGGCGTGACAGATATATGGCGGTCTGAGACAGCGACCGAACTGTCGAAATTCGCCTGGCAACGCTTGCCTCGCGAATCAATCCGATCTGCACTCTTTCTGCCTGAGGATTCGTATCGGAAGACTGGACTATCATTGCGCGATATCCCTCATCTCCTGCAGTTAGCCGCTTAGCATCGCCTTTATTTCTCTGACCAAAATCGGCAAGTGTTGTGTTATAGCTTTCCACACAATGCCCTCGTCAACAACATCGTAGCCGTGAATCAAGATATTTCTGAACCCTATGATTCGGTGATGCTCTGAGATGTTTTCCAGTAATTCGTTATCGGTATTCTTGATTCTGTTGAGAGCTTCTCCGATGATCTCGAAGTCCCTTTCGACGGCTCTTTGGGTAACGACGTTGGTTTGATATGTCTTGAAATCCATACCACGAACAAAGGTCTCTATCTCTTCCGCTGCCTGCAAGACGTCGATAAGGTTCTTCTTCGTTTCATTGTTCATAAATGACGGTCCTCGTTCTATCAATGGACTCTCTCAACACAGGATTCCTGAATTCCTTATCAACAAGCAGATCAACCTCTCGTCCAAATATGCCTTCCAACTGCTCTTTCAATTCAAAGTACTTGTCAAAAAGATCGACATCCTCACCTGAATCGAAAAGCACCAGAACGTCAACGTCACTACTTTCAGAGAAGCCACGAGTCAAAGCCGATCCAAACAGACCCAGCCGTTTTACCGGCAAACGCCGACATATTCGTTCAATGTCCGGCTTGACTTTTTCTAAATCAATCATAACAATAACGCCGCTTAACACTTCTTTCTTCAGGAATCCAGGTATTGGCCCCGGCCCTTATGGCCCGCCCGGCAAGGCAACAGCCGATCCAGACCACAACTATATAATGTAAACCTCATCAGAGGAAAAGTCAAATGACTTTGGCTGAGGTTTTTCCACGTGTTATATTGAACCTTAATAAGACGGCGATCCGCTGAGTTTATCGCTTTACAGGCGCAGGCGTGTCAATGTACAATATGCACAAGGGCAGAATAGTGGAACTGGGCGGGCGTGTAACCTCTGCGTTTTTTTGAAAAAGTATTGCAGTATGTGCCCAGGCCGGTACAATCGTGGCATTGAGAGTTGTGAACATAAGAGATATGCACCATTGGATACGGCCCGCCGGGACCGATGCGACATTAGTAGATCAGACCCGCGGGGCTGAATTGGAATACCGTATCATCGCAGTTAATAAGGCACGCGTTGGCCTCGAATTGAATACAGTGGAAGTGGTTTTGTGAATTTAGACACAGATACCGAAGGCACAAGTTTCACGGATTTGTACGGATTTTGAAATAGTAAATTGGATGGCCAGAGATAGAGAAAAAGAATGGCAAATACAAGCGAGGTGAGCATGAACAGCAATCCATTCCAGAGTTCACAGCCAAACATCGACGGGAATTTGTGTCTTCGCACGCCTCAGCGTGAGGGCTACGAGGCGTTGAGGCAATTTGCTCAGTCAAGCGGCAATGAGAGGGAAGTCGGACTTGTGCTACCCGTTGGTTGTGGCAAATCGGGGTTGATCACGATATGTCCATTTGCGTTTCGCTCAAGTCGAGTGCTTGTGATTGCCCCGAACGTTAAAATTGCAGAACAATTGGGCAATGACTTCGATCCAACCAGCGCCTCGATGTTCTATCAGAAATACGGAGTTCTTTCTGGGGCACCTTATCCGGAGTTTGCCGAGATTCGTGGAGACAACACAAATATATCCGACCTACAAGATGCGGATGTCATTATCACAAACATTCAACAAGTCCAAGGAACGGAGAACCGCTGGCTGGAGGCCCTATCCAAAGATTTTTTCGACCTTATCCTTGTCGATGAGGGCCATCACAACGTCGCAGATAGTTGGGAGATACTACGCAAACATTTCCCGAACGCCACCATAGTCAACTTCACAGCCACCCCTGCACGTGCCGATGGCCAAATGATGCAAGGGCGCATTATCTATACCTACCCTGTCTTTCGAGCGATTCAAGAAGGGTATGTCAAGCGTCTCAAAGCAATCGTCCTCAATCCGAGAACCCTTCGCTATGTCAGGCGCGAAGACGACGTTGATGTACAAGTCGACCTCGATGAAGTCCGTCGACTTGGGGAGGAGGATGCGGATTTCCGGCGTAGCATCGTAACCTCTGAGGAAACACTCAATACCATCATGGACGCATCTATCCGCGAAGTCGAACGTATCCGCATAGAATCTGGAGATAAGCGCCACAAAATCATCGCATCCGCTTTGAACTATAAACATTGCATTCAAATCGTTAAGGCCTATCGAGCACGTGGTCTCCGGGCAGCCTACGTGCATAGTCTCGAGGATAGCAAAACCAATCAGAGAGTTCACGAATCGCTGGACAACCATCAGTTGGATGTGATCGTCCAAGTTCGCAAACTGGGCGAAGGGTTCGATCATCCTTACCTTTCGGTCGCTGCCGTCTTCAGCATTTTCCGGAACCTTTCCCCGTTTGTTCAGTTCGTCGGGCGAATCATGCGGGTGGTTGATCAGAACTCTCCTGATAGCCCGAACAATCAAGGCGTTGTTGTCTTTCATGCTGGTGCCAATGTTGCCCGTCGGTGGGAGGATTTCCGGCAATACAGCGAAGCCGACCAAGAATTCTTTGATCAACTGTTGCCAATGGAAGGCTTGGATTTCTCGAAAGGTGACGAAATACGTTTAGAACCCGCTTCCAGCAATTTCGTCAATCCGGTAATGATCTCTGGGCAAACCCAGGTGACGCTGGAAGAAATACCACTCTTAGAACAAGATGAGGAACTTCGCCGCGCGGCCCAGCTTCTTTCCTCTCGTGGTGTGACGGCCGAGCAATATCGCACATTCACTGAGCTACGGCCTGTTCCTACAACTCGTCAGCGCAGAAGAAGAGCGGCCAGAAGTGCCTTGGATGATCAAATAAGAAATACTGTTGGTCAGATACTAAAGAGGCGAAGGTCTAATCCTCAAGGAAAAGAATTAGACCACCAATATCGCGGACGTAGTAACTTGGTAGTACTCAAGAGTACGATAGACCGCAAAGTCAATGAATTCGTTGGACGATCTTCCGGGCAACGCGCTAAGTTCACGCGTGATGAACTTGACCGTATCGAACCGGAACTTGAGCGACTTGCGACCGAAGCTGAACAGGAGGTCTTCAATGCCTAGGCCAAAATCGATCCTACAAAGAGTTGAAATTGACATAGCCAAAAAGGCTCATAACTGCCAACATAATTCGCACCACCGAATTCATCGAGGCGACAAAAGGGTGAAGCTCAGAAAAGACCGTACATGGGAGTATTACTGTTGTGAATGTGCTAAAGCGATCATCGACAGAGACATAGCGCAACTGCAGAGTCTTCGAGGGCAGTTTCTTGAAGAGACCACCGAATGATCCAAGAAGAAGGGCCAATCATTGAATTGAAAACCTCAGGCTGCCGAATAGCGCGGCCTCATCGCGGGACCGAACAAAGCGAAAATGGCCGCGAAAGCCGAAACACCGGCGTTTTGGTTGTTTACTTTGTGGCGGAGGAGGGTTAGTCCGTGGCAGAGTGGAACTGTGGAGGCAATGTTGTTAGATTATGATTGAAAATATCAAGAAATCATTGGCGGCTTACTGGGGTTACAGGGATTTTCTGCCTTTGCAGGAAGAGGCGATGCAGTGCATTGCGGGCGGGCGGGATTCGGTGGTGGTTCTGCCGACCGGGGGCGGTAAATCGCTGTGCTTTCAGGCGCCGGCAGTGACAATGGCGGGACTGGCGGTAGTGGTCTGCCCCCTTATCTCTCTGATGAAGGACCAGGTTGACGCTTTGGCCGAATGCGGCGTTCCCGCCGGTCGAATCGACAGCTCGCTGTCTTTCGAGGAGCAAAGAGATGTTCTTGCCGGGGTACACAATAAGAAGCTCAAGCTGCTCTATCTGTCGCCTGAACGACTCGTGTCGGAGGATTTTCTTGCGGTCCTCCGCAAAGTCAGGCTGTCCTTCGTCGCTATCGACGAGGCCCATTGCGTGAGCATGTGGGGGCATGATTTCAGGCCGGAGTATCGTCAATTGGGATTGCTCAAGAAGCTCTTTCCGGGCGTCACTATAGGCGCCTACACAGCCACCGCGACCGAGCAGGTTCGCAGGGACATCGCCGAGCAGCTCAGCCTCGATGAGCCGGAAATGCTCATCGGCTCGTTTGACAGGCCGAACCTGATATATAAGGTTCGACCGAAAGGCGGCATTGTCAAGCAGGTTCGCGACGTGCTGGACCGGCACAAAGGCGAATCCGGCATAGTCTATTGCATCAGGCGCAAAGACGTCGATGGCATGTGCGCCGAACTGGCGAGCAAGGGGTACAGCGTCGCGCCGTACCATGCGGGTATGGACAATGCCGACCGCAAGAAAAACCAGGACCTTTTTATCAACGAAAAAGTCGATACCATCGTGGCCACCATTGCGTTCGGCATGGGCATCGACAAATCGAACGTGCGCTACGTTGTTCACACCGGAATGCCCAAATCGCTCGAGCATTACCAGCAGGAGAGCGGGCGGGCCGGACGGGACGGACTCGAAGCCGAGTGCTGCCTGTTCTACTCGGACGGCGACTATGGAACCTGGAAATTCCTGATGAAAGACATGGAAGCTGAAGCGCAGGAAATCGCCCTCATAAAGCTCAGCGAGATGTACAGCTACTGCACCGGCGGAGTATGCAGGCACAAGGCGATCCTTCGCTACTTCGGCCAAGACCTCGGCAAGGCCAACTGCGAGGCCTGCGATGTATGTCTCGGCGAACTCGGCCGTATAGACGACGCATTAGTCACGGCCCAGAAGATACTGTCCTGCATTGTTCGCCTGGATGAGCGATTCGGCGGGAGCTATACCGCCTCGGTGCTGATCGGCTCGCGGGAAAAACGGATATTAGAGAACGGCCACGACGCCCTCAGCATTTATGGCCTGCTGAGCGACCACTCAAAGGACGCGGTGCATAATTGGATCGACCAGCCTGTAGGCCAGGACTATATCCAAAAGGGCGGCGAATACAACGTCTTGACGGTTACGCCGAAAGGCCGGCAAGTCCTCAGCGGCCAAGCGACGCCCCGCCTGCTGAGGCCCGCCGAGAAGCCGGCCAAAGTCGCCAAAGTCGCCGCCGATTCGTGGGAGGGCGTCGATCAGGGATTGTTCGAGGCCCTGCGAAAGCTGCGCAAGACCATCGCCGAGAAGAGAGGAGTCCCAGCCTTCGTAGTCTTCGGCGACGCGGCATTGCGAGACATGGCCCGGCGAAGGCCTACGACACAGGCCGGCTTTCTGCAAGTCAAGGGAGTGGGGCAAACCAAGAGCAAGCAGTACGGCAAAACCGTTATTTCCGCCATCAAAGATTATTGCGCCGCCAATCCGCTCGAGTCCAATGTTCACGCAAATCCAGAGACAGCCTCTGCCGAGACGCCAACAAGCACAGCAAGAACGCACGCACAACTGAGCAAAGGAAGGCAGCTTGCTTTTGACCTCTTTGAGCAGAAACTTTCGATAGAAGAAGTTGCAAAGTCTGTTAATCGAGCAGAATCAACCACAACACAATATCTTATAGAGTACATCAAGCGAGAGAGAATCCACGACCCACATCCGTGGGTGGACAAACAGTCGTTCGGTCGTGTTGCGGATGCGGTCAAACAAATCCGCGGAGACAGAAGGAAGCCAATTTTCGATTTGCTGGGCGGCGAAATGAGCTACAATCAGATACGAATCTGTCTTGCGTGTCTTAGCGCCGACCGTTAGAATACTGGTTTATGACTCACCTGCAAAAAAATTGGTAGGTTTGGCGATGATTCAAAAAGGATTTATCGCATTTTAGGCAACAGCATATTGCTATAAACGGGCGGCGCCACAGAGGATAGCACCCCTTACCGTGTGCCGCAAGAGGCGCGTTCGGGGTCCCGCCGCAAGGCGTCCCTTACGGGACTTGCAAGGTTTGCCCTATCGGCGCCCTACGGCAATGACAGTATGCCTGTGGATGCTGTTGCCCATAAAGCGTTAAATCCAGAAGACTCATAAGTGCTGAATCTTCAAATGCAATTACGTGCTGTTTCACGGGAGAATCCCGGGCCAGAAAAGAAAAGGTCTGATACAACAATTCAAGAATGACCCGAACTGCCGAGTGTTCCTCTCAACGGATGTCATTTCTAAACAAACTTGCCGGAACCCTGCTCGCCGAAGAGAGCAGGGCGCAACAACCTGTTTTCAGTAGCCTTCCCGAACTGAAAATTGAAACGGACAAGGCAACAGGACAACGTCATCTTAAGCTGCCAATGCCAAAAAGAGAGACTCTTCAAAACGTAGCCAACCTGCTCAATGAATTCTTGGCAAAGCCCCTGGATTCCCGCCTGCGCGGGAATGACATAAAGGGCGCGGGAATGACATAAAGGGCGCGGGAATGACATAAAGGGCGCGGGAATGACATAAAGGGCGCGGGAATGGCATAAAGGGCGTGGGAATGACATAAAGGGCGCGGGAA
>DATEBC010000411.1:0-7827 GCA_035288065.1 Sedimentisphaerales bacterium
GAATTTGACGAGCTTATGCCCGGAAGAATTGACAGCAATGCGCCGGTGTCGAGGGGGATCAAGAGAGGCGTTTGAAGTCTTCGTGAATAAATATATGAAAGACGCCTATTTCATCGCGTTGGGCCTTGTTGGGAATCGAGAGGATGCCCTGGATTTGTCTCAGGAGGCGTTCGTTCGGGCATATCGGAATATCAAGCAGGTCAAGCCGGGGCGTGGGTTCTTTCCGTGGTTCTATCAAATACTCAAGAATCTTTGCATCAGCCATCTGAGAAAGAGGAAGCTCAGGCTGGCCGGCTCGCTTGATGTCGAGGGCTGCCCGGAACCAGCGTCCACTGATGACTTCTCGCCCGATGCGGTGGTGGGCAAAGACGAGTTGAAAAAGGAGGTTTGGCAAGCGATCGGCAAACTCGAACCCAAGCATCGCGAAGTGATTGTATTGCGGCATTTCCGTAACATGTCATACGAGCAGATTGCCGAGGCGCTTTTCTGCAATAAGGGCACTGTAACGAGTCGTTTGTACTATGCCCGCAAAAGACTACAGGAATTATTATCAACAGAGAAAGGGGGTGGCGCAAGTGGTCTGTGATGATTATAAAGACCTACTGATGGGCTATCTGGATAATGAGCTGAGCGACGAGCAGCGTCGGCGGTTCGAAGAGCATTTGGCCGGCTGCCCCGACTGCGCAGGCGAGCTTGAGGAGTTCAAGAAGCTCAAAGCCATTACCGACGAAGTCACCCTGGTCGAGCCGGAAGACAGGATTTGGCAGGATTACTGGGGCGGCGTCTATAACCGGATTGAGCGGGGTATCGGGTGGATAATGTTCTCGGTGGCGGCTATCGCGCTGGCGATCTACTGTGGATTCAGGGCCATAGAAGGACTCATTAAAGATCCTAATGTTGAGATAGTCTTGAAGATCGGCCTGCTGGCTCTTATAGCGGGCCTGGCAATACTGTTCGTATCGATCCTGCGAGAAAGGCTCTATTTTGGGAAGAGAGATCGGTACAAGGATGTTAGGAGGTAAGCCAATGCTCTTATCCACAACAGATGAAATCTTCGGCAAGAAGGTCGTCAAGCACCTCGGCCTGGTTAAGGGCAACACCATTCGCGCCCGCCACCTCGGCAGGGACATCGTAGCCGGCCTGCGGAACATCGTCGGGGGCGAGGTCGTCGAATATACCAAGCTGCTGGCCGAGGCCCGCGAGCAGGCCCTTGATAGAATGTTGGAAGAGGCCGGCAGGCTCGGTGCTAACGCGGTTGTTGGGCTAAGGTTCTCCACCGCCGAGATTATGCAGCACGCGGCGGAAATCCTGGCTTACGGCACGGCCATCGTGGTTGAGTAAGTCATTTTCCGGTCGGGTAAGGGTAGGTTTCAGTTCTCGTATGTGAAAGGTTGCTCAAATGTTTGACTCGATAAAAGAGTATTTAAAGCCGGAGTTGATATGGTTCCTCGTGGGGTTGTTGCTGCTGCTTCTGGAGTTTGCGGCGCCGGGACTGATCGTATTCTTCTTCGGCCTCGGCGCATGCATCGTGGCGGTTGTATGCCTGCTGACCGACATCACCCTGAACACTCAACTGATCATATTTATTGTGTCATCGTTTCTCTTTCTGCTGATCCTGCGCAAGTGGCTCAAGGGCGTATTTCTCGGGCACACGACCTCGAAGCAGGACCTCACCGAGGATCTTGAGGAATTCCTCGGGCAGAGAGCCGTTGTCAAAGAAAGGATTGTGCCGAAAGCGGGCGGAAGGGTGGAGTTTCACGGGACCAACTGGGTCGCGCAGGCCGACCAGGAACTTGCAGAGGGAACCGTCGTCGAGATCATCGGCAAGGAGAACATAACGCTCAAGGTCAAGGCACTGTAAATGAGTTCTGCAAAATTGCAGGTTAGACCTAACCTGCAATTTTGCAGAAGCCTTCAAGAAAGGAGAGTAATTATGTTGGCAGCAGTACAGGTAACGACAGTCATATTGATAGGCATATTGGTCCTGGCGTTCATTGCGCTGATGATGAGCATCAGGATAGTGCCGCAGAAGGTTGCCTTCATCGTCCAGCGCCTCGGCAAGTATTCAGCCACGCTCGACGCCGGTTTTCACATCCTTGTCCCGTTTATCGACAGGGTCTCGTACAAGCATACGCTCAAGGAGCAGGCCGTCGATGTTGCCCCGCAGCAGTGTATCACGAAAGACAACATCGCGGTGGAGGTTGACGGCATACTGTACATGCAGGTTGTGGATCCGAAGAAGGCCTCGTATGGTATAGACAACTACCGATTCGCGGCCACCCAGCTTGCTCAGACAACCATGCGCAGCGTAATGGGCAAGCTGGACCTCGACAAGACGTTTGAAGAGAGGGATGTGATAAATAGCGCGATAGTGGAGGCGGTCGATAAGGCCTCCGACCCATGGGGGGTCAAGGTCACTCGCTACGAGGTCAAGAATATCCTGCCGCCCCAGAGCATCAAGGACGCTATGGAGAAGCAGATGCGCGCCGAGCGCGAAAAACGGGCCGTTATCGCCGAGTCCGAAGGCGACCGTCAGGCAAAGATAAACCGCGCCGAGGGCGATAAACGGGAGGCGATCGCCAAGTCCGAGGGCGAGAAGCAAAAAAGAATAAATGAAGCCGAAGGCCGCGCCTTCGAGATTCAAAAGGTCGCCGAGGCCACCGCCGGCGGGATACGCGAAATCGCAAAAGCCATCAACGAAAAAGGCGGCATCAACGCCGTCAACCTGCGAATCGCCCAGCAATATCTGGACGAGTTCGGCAAGCTGGCAAAAACCAACAATTCCATGATTATACCGACCAACCTGGCCGATATTGCCGGCGTGATCGAGGCGGTAACCTCTGTTATTAAGAGCCAGGCTCCGACGACCGAAGGCGCCAACGCCGCATAGCAGACGGATAGACAGACCGCGCGTAAACAAAGCCTGCTGCCTGGCCGCAGCAGGCTTTGTTCAAGGCGGCCACGGAAGCTATGAGTGAAATACCCGAAGATACGGATCTGGTTGTTGTGTATGAGGCAAGCCCTTCAGTGGCCGCCCAGGCGGCTGACTTGCTGACCAAAGAGGGCATTGACTGTGTGATTACCGAAAAGGCCAATCCGATTGCCTCGCGGTATCCTTCAATCTGCGCCCACTGGGCCACCATCGCCGTTCCCAGAGAAGACGCTCCGTGGGCAAGGTCGCACCTGACGAAATGGGAGCAGACCTGCAATGCCAATGTCGGTAAGCTCACAAAGTCGCTGCGGCCGTACTTTTTTCGTTCGATAGCCGTAACAGCGGTCGCTGCGGCCATTTTCTCCCTTGCCGGGATTCTCACGGGAAAAACGGGACTTCTCCTAATAGCGATTTGGGCGGCGGTGTTTGCGCTTCTGGCCAACGCCCACAGAATCTTTCGAGGCGTCAAGAAAGACTGATTCAAAAGTTGTATCTTGCTGCAAAATCGGCTAAGCTCCGCCCAATGAAAGGATTCCGATGGTCGGCGTTGTTTCCAAGCCTGATACGCATCGCAAATTAGAGATTCTCAGCGCCGATTCTCAGTACGATTTGGCCTGCGCCTGCAGCGCGAGCAAGGAAGAACATCGCGCGCGGAGCAGCGACGGGCGGTGGATATACCCGGTAACGCTGCCCAACGGCGGCAAGAGTGTGCTGCTCAAGACGCTCATCTCCAACGTCTGCACGAATGACTGCAAGTACTGCCCGCTGCGGGAGCAGCAGGATATTCGCAGGTGCAGCCTTTCGGTGGATGAGACGGCGAAGGTATTTATGGATTATTACAATCGCCGCAAGGTCTTCGGGCTGTTTCTAAGCTCGGGGGTAATAGGCTCGCCCGATGCGACGATGGACCGGCTCAACGGCGTGGCCAGGCTGCTTCGCAGCAAGCACAGCTTTAAGGGCTATATTCATCTCAAGGTCATCCCCGGCACCGGCGACGCTGCGATAGAGCAGGCCGTTTCGCTCGCCACCGCCGTATCGCTCAATATAGAGACGCCGGGCGCCAAGAATCTCGCCAAGCTCTCGAACAAGAAGAGGTACATCGAAGATATTATCAATCCAATCAAGCTCATAAGCAGGCTGACCGAGCGCGGTTCCAGATACCAGAGGGTCAAGCAGACCACGCAGTTCATCGTCGGCGCCGCCGATGAATCGGATACGGAAATCGTCAAGTATATGTTCGGCCTGTACGAGCGGCTGAGGATGCACAGGGTGTATTTCAGCGCGTATCAGAAACACCTGGGGGCCGAGTCCGTCGATGCTGAAAAGGCAGCGAGCGAAAAACCTTCCGATATATTTATGCGCGAGCATCGGCTGTACCAGGTGGATTTTCTGCTGCGAAAGTACGGGTTCAAGGAATCGGATATTATCTTCGAGAACAACGACAATCTCTCACTTGCCGCCGACCCGAAAGAGGCCTGGGCCGCAGCGCATCGGGAAGCATTTCCGATAGACGTCAATCGGGCGTCGAAGTGGGACCTCCTCAAAGTGCCCGGGCTCGGCCCGATTACGGTCAACCGGATTTTGGAACGGCGAAGGCAGCAGCGCCTCAGCAGTATCGAAGACATCGGCAAGGTCGGCGTCCTGCTTAGAAAGGCGGCCGAGTACGTAACGTTTTAGGAATCAATTCACGAGGGCGTTAGGGGACTGGCTATGAGAATTCCGAGATTAGCTGTCTTGGTCGGTTTGGTGATTACTTCTGTTGTGCCGGCTGCGCTGGCTGTGCGAGCGGAGAGCGGCGAACGCTATTGGGTCGATCAGATGACGAAGGTGCATTCCAAGTTCTCAGGCGAGAAGGGGACCTTTGCGCATTTCGGCGACTCGATTACGGTTACTCTGGCGTATTGGACGCCGCTATTGTACTCCCGCAAGAACGCCCCGCCCGAAATGGAGCAGGCATACGACCTTGTGAACGCATACTTAAAGAAAGAGTGCTGGCGCGACTGGAAGGGCGGCCAATTCGGCAACGAAGGCAGCATGACCATTCGCTGGGCGCACGAGAATGTTGACACATGGCTCAAGACTATCAATCCCGAAGTCGCCCTGATTATGTTCGGGACGAACGACCTCAATTCCGTGCCTCTGGCGGAGTACGAGTTGAAGACCCGCCAGGTCGTTCAAACGTGTCTGGACAACGGAACGGTCGTGATACTCAGCACAATCCCGCCCCGGCACGGATTCGCCGAGAAGGCTGCTGACTACGCCGAAGCGGTGCGCGAAATTGCACTCGATATGAAGGTCCCGCTGATAGACTTCCATGCCGAGATACTCAAGCGCAGGCCCGATGACTGGGACGGGGCGATGGACAAGTTCTCGCAGTATGAGGAATATGATGTCCCGACGCTGCTGGCCCGCGATGGCGTGCACCCCAGCAATCCGACGAAATATCAGGACGACTACTCAGCCGAGGGCCTGCGATGCTCGGGCTATGTTCTGCGAAACTACCTTGCCCTGATGAAATATGCCGAAGTGCTCCAGGCCTTTGATATAGTCTCGCCGGCTGCGCCGGGTGGCAGCCTCAAGCGCAGCTTGGGGATGGCCGGTCGCGAGCCCGGCCTGATAAATCCGCCGAGGCAGCCCTGGTTTCCAAGAGCGCCGTCCCTGCCGAAACCGAAAGGTCAGGTCATTGAGGTCGCTAATGTGCCGGAATTGATAAAAGCGTTGGATGAAGTCAAGCCCGGAGGGACAATCCTTCTGGCCGACGGCTCTTACATGATGCCGCGATATGTTGAGATCACCACCGACAACGTCACGCTCCGCGGCAAATCGGGCATACCCGAGCGGGTGATTATCGACGGGGCCGAGAGTCGCCACGGGGAATTGATCGGGATTACCTCGTGTTCCGGCGTGACCATTGCCGACTTGACCATCCAGAATATCATGTACAACGGATTCAAAATCAACTCGCAGACCAACGTACAGGACCTGACAATCTATAACTGCATAATCCACAATATCTGGCAGCGCGGCGTCAAGGGCGTAAAGGTCCCGAAAGACGACCGCGAGCGGATTCGCCCCAAACGCCATCGCATACAGTATTGCCTGTTCTACAACGATCGGCCCAAGGAATTGAGCGACGATCCGCAGGATATCGCCCGCGGAAATTACATCGGCGGGATCGACGTGATGTATCCGAGTGATTGGGTTATCAGTGACAACGTTTTTGTCGGCATAAACGGCGCAACAAGAGAGGCCAGAGGGGCCGTCTTTATCTGGCACGACGCCCGCGACTGCATCGTCGAGCGCAACATCATCATCAACTGCGACGCCGGCATCTGCTTAGGCAACCCGCACCGCGACGAGGAGACGACTATCCACTGCACCGGCTGTATCGTCCGCAACAACTTCATCACAAACGCCACCGAAGGCGGCATCGTACTCGTATATACCAAAGACTGCAAAATCCTTAACAACACCATACACGAAAAGAACAGCCGACTCGGCCGGCTCATTCGCACAGTGTTCGATAACCTCGATTTACTTATTGCCAACAACCTTGTCTCAGGCCCAAGGATAAAAGATGAGGGGATAGCGGACAAGTCGGACGACAAGCCCAGAATGATCAGAACGAGGATTATCAACAACCATGAAAACGATCTCACGGACGCTTTTGTCGATCCAGCCGCCGGCAACCTGCACCTCAAACGCAGGATAAACACAATTATCGACAGAGCGGTTAAATTGGAGGAAGTAACAACCGACATAGACAACCAGCCCCGCGGCCCAAAACCAGACATCGGCGCGGACGAGTTCCAGTAATCGGCCAGAACTGAAGTTGGAAGTGTCCCCTCAAAGATTCATCGGTATCCCGCGATCCCGCAGGTATTCCTTGATCTGCCGGATACTGCAGTTGCCGAAATGCGTGATCGAAGCCATCAGCACCGCATCGGCGTGGCCGTCAACGATTGCGTCGTAGAGATGCTCGAGCTTGCCCGCTCCCCCGGACGCAATCACCGGGATATTAACAGCATCGCTGATCGCCCTATTAAGCTCGTTATCATACCCCGTCTTGGTCCCGTCCGCATCCATACTCGTCAAGAGTATCTCCCCTGCCCCTAACTCCTCGCCCCGAGCGGCCCACTCAACCGCATCGATATCAGTAGGCTCCGTCCCCGCCTTTACGCACACCTGCCACTTCCCCGCCCTGTCCTTCGACCGCCGAGCATCAATCGCCAGCACAACGCACTGGCTGCCGAACCGCTCCGCACCCTCCGTCAAAATCTCAGGATTCTCAACGGCGGCGGTATTAACCGACACCTTCTCCGCCCCGCTCCGCAGAAGAGCGTCCATCTGCTCGACGCTCCCGATTCCGCCCCCGACCGTAAACGGAATAAAAACATTCTCCGCGACACGCTCCACCAGTTCCACAATCGTCTTGCGGGACCGAATCGTCGCCGTAATATCCAGAAACACCAGCTCATCCGCCCCCTCATCGCTGTACCGCGCCCCAAGCTCAACAGGATCGCCCGCATCGCGAAGGTTCAGAAAATTGACCCCCTTCACAACACGATTATCTTTAACATCCAAACAAGGAATTATCCGTCTGGTCAGCATAACCATAACTCTCGTTCGTTCTTGTTCATAACATCGGATTTGTCATTTCGAGCGCAGTCGAGACACGTAGCGAAGCGCAGAGCCCGGAACGCAAATCTATTATAACCAGCCCACGAAGTGGCTCCTTTCCCCTGAATCAGAGTCGTAGAAAATATGGAACGACCGGCCTCCGCGCTGCAGAGACCATCATATACCGATAATCAGCTTATGCGATGGTCAAGCCATAGCATAGCCATAAAGTGGGATCTTCCCACTGATAATCGCGGGTTACCACCTTGCGGTAA
>DATEBC010000412.1:0-4899 GCA_035288065.1 Sedimentisphaerales bacterium
ACTATTGCTGTGCACGTCAGCTCCGATATAATAGATTCTGTTCATCGGGGGCTCCTTTCGTATGAGGGTTATTATTTACCGAATCATACCTAAGGATGCCCTCTCTTCATATCTTCACGAATTTGCACGAATTGTCACGAAAAACTTGAAGAAGGTATGAAGAGGGCAGGAGTACTTTGAGTGGAAAGAGGTCCGGGCAAGAATTAGAACCGGCTTATTTCCGGTCACGTTTTCAGGCAGGAAGGGCATTTTCTAATTAAATCCGGGATGGTATATGACGATATTTCCTGGACGCCAAATAGCAATTTGACAGAGGCGGTTATCGTTTCACAAGTGGGGTGTGCTGCAGAATTTGGTGCGGCGTTTTACTATTCTGCCGGGAAAAAGGGCTTTGTTATCGGCAGTTGGGCATAGCGCTATGTCAAGTATGATTCTGTGAGTTGTCATTGCGAGTCCCTTAGGGACGTGGCAATCTCTGGTTTTCGAGGGATATGAGATTGCCACGTCGGCCTTCGGCCTCCTCGCAATGACACCTACTAATTCGATTTTGACAGGGTACTAGTGTCTCCTGGAAGTGAGAAGGGCGTTATATGGCCAAGGCACGGAATACGGTTTTGGTGGTCGAAGACGAGGAGCATATTCGGACGGTTGTAGAATACAATTTGAGGCGTCAGGGTTTCGACGTTTACACGGCGGAGAACGGGCTTGGCGGCCTCGACCTTGCAAGGAAGGTGCGGCCGGACGTCATTCTGCTGGATTGGATGATGCCGGAGATGGACGGCCTGGAGGTCCTTGCGGAGCTTAAGCGCGATAGGGCCACGTCCAAAATACTTGTGTTGATGCTGACCGCCAGGGGAATGGCCGGCGATATGGAAAGGGCGCTGCGGCTGGGGGCCGATGACTATATAACCAAACCCTTCGACCCAGCATCTCTCGGCGGAATCATCGTAGAGAAGCTCGAAAAACAAGCCAGGCAGGCTCCCGCGGCAAGTAGCGCGGGGGCAGTTGCGGACGACGAAGACGGCCTCGTCGAAAGGACGACTGCGAAGAATCAGCCTTGAAAGAGGTTTATTGAGTTTTGAACAGCAACATCAACATTCTCAATAAAATGGTTGCACCCGCCTCGGCGGGTCATTCCGGCCTTGAGCCGGAATCCAGCCCACCTCAGCGGGTAAACTGGATTCCCGCCTTCGCGGGAATGACAATGTTGATTGCTGCGTTCGCGGGAATGACAATGTTGATTGCTGCGTTTGCGGGAATGACAATTTCAAAGCCGCCCGCTCGGCGGGTTCGTTTAACTATTCAAACATCGATAGTATGTTCTGATCTTGTGTGATGAAGGCCGAGAACATAAAAATCCTGCTCATTGACGACGACAAGGGTTACTGCAAGCTCGTCGGTCTTGCTCTTGAAAGGGCAGGGTACTCCGCCAAATTCGTCGTGCGTGCGGCACATAGCCTGGGCGACGGCCTGGAGTTGCTCAAGAGCAGCAATTTCGATCTGGTGCTACTCGATTTGAACCTTCCGGATAGTCAGGGCCTCGAGACCTTCGACAGTATTCACATCGCATCCGGTGAGATGCCGGTTGTGATGGTTACGGGGCTCGAAGACGAGCAAACCAGCCTTGAGGCCATAAAGAGAGGCGCCAGCGATTACCTCGTGAAGGGGATGGATTCTTTTGCGGCGGTACTGGCCAGGACGATTCTGTATGCGCTGGAGCGCAAGAAAAGCGAGGAGGCCCTTAGGCTGAACGAAATGAACTTTCGAAACATCATAAACAAGAGCCCTGATGCCGTTATTGTTACGGACGAAACGGGAATCATCCTCTTCGCCAACCCTGGGGTCGAGGCGCTTTTTGGGTGGAACTGCGAAGAGCTTCTCGGCAAGGCCTTCGAGCATCCCGTGCAGGCGGGGCTTACCAGCGAAATTCAGTTGACGCGGAAATGCGGGGGCAAGGCCGTGGCCGAAATGCACGTGGTCGAGACTGCGTGGCAGGGCAAGACGGCCTGTCTGGTATCCCTGCGAGACATCACACAACAAAAGGCGAACCAGGACAAAATGGCCAAGTACCGCGACAACCTGAAGGCCCTGGTGCGAGAGCGAACCGAAAAAGTCGATGCTGAAAAAGAGTTGTTGTCGGTTACATTTTCGAGTATGGGAGACGGCGTTATTGTCGTCGATCATGAAAAGAGGATTATCCTGTTCAACAGGGTCGCCGAAGTTCTGGCGGGATGGGAGTTCGAGCAGGTCCAGGACAGGGAGCTTGATGAACTTTTCCGCCTCGCCGACGAGCGGACAAGAGAACGACTCGAAAGCACCGTTGACAAAGTGCTGCGGTCCTGCAAGACGGAGCTCGGGGGTGATTTCGAGGTGCTGCTTGCAATGGACGGCCGTGAACGTCCGATATCGAGCAAGGCCGCTCCAATCTGCAAGGGCGACGGCAGCATAGGCGGGATCGTCATGGTCTTCCGCGACGTTTCGCGGGAGCGTGAGATCGAACGCTTAAAGCAGGATTTCATCTCATCGGTCTCGCACGAGCTGCGCACGCCGCTTACGAGCATAAAAGCCTACACAGAAACGATTCTGAACGATCCGGATATGTCGGAGGAGACGAGGCGCCAATTCCTGGAGATTATCGATGACGAGTCGAATCGCCTGGCGACCTTGATCGAGGGGCTTCTGGAGATATCGCGGATTGATTCGGGCACAATGACGATTAGGCGCGAGCAAGTGGATGTTGCCGCTCTGGCGCGGCAGGTAGTGGCCGCCTTGCAGGCGCTTGCGAAGAAGCAAAATACTCGGCTGGAATTGGATATCGAGGATGATCTTGATCTCTTACAAGGCGACGGGGACAGGATTCAGTCGGCGCTGACAAACGTGGTCAACAATGCAATTAAATTCACGCCCCCCGGCGGCAGGGTCTTTGTTTCGGTTGGTCGAGAGGCTGAGCAATTGCTTATTCGGGTGGGCGATACGGGCATGGGAATTCCCAAAGAGGCCCTGCCGAGGATTTTCGATCGTTTCTATCGCGTCTATCACCCCGGCAAGCACATTCAGGGGACGGGGCTTGGCCTGGCCATTGTCAAGAAGATAGTAACGATGCACGGGGGGAGAATCGAGGTCGAGAGCGAGGTTGACAAGGGCACAACCTTCACGATTTTTCTGCCTCTGACGGCAGCCCCGGCCCCCGGTGTTTCGGCTGTAAATTGAGCATGTATAGAGGTCACTCGAAGATAAGAGGCCCTTTGCCCTGCAGGGAATTTAGAAGAGATGGCGCAGTGTTTCATAAATGTGGCTACTATAGGGTAATGAGATTGCCGCGTCGCTTCGCTCCTCATAAGGAAATGGACAGTTCTCTTAGTACGAATGGTAGGAGATTGCCACGTCGGCCTACGGCCTCCTCGCAATGACTATTCTTGAGATTCATTTTCTTTTGCACGCCTCCTGAGAATCCGGTGAGGTGCTCGCAATGACAATTTGAGACTTTCAGGCGTCATTGCGAGGCTCCTGGGGCCGTGGGAATCTCATAGTCGCAATACTTGTGAGATGCGGTAATAGCGACGTGAATGACGCGCGGTTATTACTCAGGGGCGATTGGATAGGTGATTGCCGCGAGCAGCGTTTTTCCGTATTTTTGCCAGAGCGCCTGGGCGGTGAGCTGGGAGTCGGATGTCTGCATTTCGAATGTTACGATTGGTATTAGGAGATTCAGACCGGCATAAGAGCCGAGCGAGCCGGGCATTGCGCCGAGTTTATCAACCGGCAGGTCGCAATATTGTGCCATTCTTCGTGCGAGGTCTCCTGCCGGGCCGTCGTAGTCGATGCAGCCGGGCTGGCCTTCGCGGCGTTGATGAAGGCTTATGATTCGGTCGGGGCGGTACTGCTCAATTATCTCAGTGATGATGCGTGACTCCGGCTCGGACAGCGCGGATTGCCCGGTTGTTGCAGCTTCTATGCGGTTTGAGGCGGCGAAATTGCGGTTCAAATCCACCCCCTTGACATTGAATCGCGTCTTCTGAATGAACCCATCAGGGTTGGCGAGCGGCAGCAGGATTATCGTCCTGCCGTTAACCAGCTCCAGGTGCGATCTGATGTGTTTTGCCAGATTTCTCACCAGAGGCGTGCCGGCCGGCTCATCGCCGTGAATAGCGGCCAATATGAATGTAACGTCCGGGCCCTGGCCGAAGACCTGAATCACAATGGGGATGTTGCCGGCGGATGAGCCTACGATGTGATGCTGGCCGAGAAGAAGCGTGGCCGACGAGGGCACTTCGCTGAATCGTGGATAGGGCATCCGCCCCTGGCACCCGGCAATCGCCAATATTGCGGCCAGGGCACTAAAAGCCAACCTAACGGAGCTTCTTCCGTTCATACCAGACACTCATTCAAGGGGTCATTGTCCGTTTGGGACTCCATTGTAAGACCATTATAAGGCATCTTTGTTGTTGTCAAAGGAAAAAATGTGCAAATACAGTTGCGCTGCTCTTGGAGCTTTGCCATCCCCCCGGGGGGGGTAGGCTGCCACCCAGAAGGGAGGCGTGCCAAAAAGTCCAGAGATTTTGGCGGCTGGGCCGATGATAGGAGTTAGTGTAAGAAAGTGTATGGTAAGCCCTTCTTTCGTGGCATGGGCATTTTGCCCATGCGTCGCAGGGTCATCTTGACCCTGCAATTGGTCTTCTTTTTGCAGACGGACACTCTGGTGAAACGCACGGCCAGGATGGCCGTGCCACTTGTCATACACTTTCTAAGGGTCTTGGTGGCAGGTTTCGGTGTTCGGGGCACAAAGGGCGTCAATGGCTGAGAATCGCAAAAGAATGAGCCTGGGGGGGCTGGCGGTAATGGGGGTGATTGTTGCCGCGTTTGTCTATTTTGGCCGGGGCTATTACCACAGGGCGATGA
>DATEBC010000413.1:0-3931 GCA_035288065.1 Sedimentisphaerales bacterium
GCCTCCCCCAGGGGGGAGATGGCTCGGACCGGCGCAACGGCCCGCCCTCGCCGAGTTCCCAACCCGACCCCGTATCAAAAGCCTCGTGGTGGAAGTTCTTGTAGATGAATCTCGACCAGGGCGTATTGGCAGGCTCGATCATCACGACTTTGCCTCCTGCTTTGAGGCATCGCACAGCCTCGCCGAAAAAGGCCCTCGGATCGGAGATATGGTGCAGAACGTCGATCATAAAGAAGGCGTCCACGCTGTCACATTCAAACGGCATCTCAACGGCCGAGAAAACCTTATCGACATTCGGCAGCTCAAGGATATCCGACGTAATCACGTTGCCGATTACCTCCTTAATGAAGCCGCCGCCGCTGCCGAGCTCAACAAGAACTTTACCCTGCGGATCGGGCACCGCCTTTAGAAATTCTCTGTAGAAATCGGCATATAGCTTCTTGAGAAACCCCTTGCGCCGTATGATTTCTCCGTGCAGAATGGTCACGGCGGGATCGTCGAAATCCTCGATGCTTCTCACTTCGGGCAGCTTGAGCCATTGAATAATCTTCATAAATCTTCGAGTTCCCGTCGAATCGCGGCCTGCGCCCCTGGCCCGACTTTAACGAAATGACCGACCTCATAGACCGCCACGAGCAGGCCCCACGGGCCCCTTGCGGGGCTCCGCATTCGAACGACTCGCACCTTGTCAAAATAACGCTCGGCGGCGGCGCAGACATCCCTTTCCGTGCTGAAATGATGCTCACGAATATTGAATCCCAGCAGACGAAACATAAGCACCATAATCCCTCGCTCGATAGGCGCTCCATACACCACCTGGCCGCCAGGCTTGAGAACACGGCCAATCTCTCCAAACGCAGCCGACTGCTCCGAGGGCTTCAAGTGCTCCAGAATGCTTATTAGAAGGACCGTATCAAAAAAATCATTCTCGTATGGCATTGCCAGCACGCTGCCGTTCTGCAGGTGCGCACGAATTTGCCTTCTCTCGAACACAGCGGCAACTTCTTCAACCGAGGCTTTCAAGTCCAAGCCGTGGATTTCCTGGTATTTCTCATTAAGATTCGGGAACGTCACGCCCGAGCCGAACCCAACCTCCAAAACGCGCCTGCCTCCCGTGCACTCGCCCAGGCACAACTCAACCCGTCGCCGGTACAGCCTCCCTATGATCGGCCAATAGTAAAACCTAAGCGGATCGTCTCTATCAACACCCGCATATTCGCGGTAAGGCAAGAGCTTAAGCTGCGGCAATTCCCTTCTTCCGGCCATAACCTGCCTTCACCGTTTCCTTCCGAGCCACTTGATCTTTTTGAACGCAATCCAGCTCATCTTCAGCAAAAGCCAGCCGTGCGTAAATCTGCTGATATTCGTCGTGCCGTAAGTCCTTGCCCGATACGTCACCGGAACCTCCACAACCTTGAGGTTCTGCTTCACCGCCCCGAAAATGAGATCAAAATCCCCGAACGGGTCGAAGTCCCCGAAGTACGAGCGATTCGCCTCTATCAGATCGTAGTCCTTCCTGCTGATCATTTTCGTCCCGCAAAGCGTGTCCCTGAACCTCTGGCCCAGAAGCCAGCTAAATAGCGCGCCGAAAAACTTGTTCCCAAGAAGATTCAAAAAACGCATCGCCTGCTTCTCCATCGGATAGACAAGCCGCGAGCCGTTGATAAATTCGCCTTTCCCATCGCGCAGAGCACGGTAGAACTTCGGCAAATTCTCCGGCGGAGCCGTCAAATCCGCATCCTGGATAACCAGCAAATCGCCCTGTGCCGCCGCAAAGCCCTTCCGCACCGCGTCGCCCTTGCCCGCTCCCTCGCCCTGATGAATCAGGCGTATCCTGCGATCCGGATATTTGGCGATGCACCGCTCGATCTCTTCGACCGTGCCGTCCGTGCTGTTGCCGTCAACGAATATTATCTCCGTTTCCCTGCCCATCTGGGGAATCCGCTTTATGGCGTCTTCGATGTTTCCGCGTTCGTTTCTGCACGGAGCCACTACCGATACCGACAAATCCTCGTCGCGCTTGGCAGTAGCGGCGGCCCGGGCTATCACCAGATTCACCAGGTTGAAATAGCGAAACCCCGGCAGCAGCGAGAGGACATAATTGCACAAAGCCGTCAATGGCGGTATGCGTTTGGGCATCATCAGATAAGAGCTGCTTCGAATAACGTCGAACCCGCTAAGCTCGAGCAAATTTGATATGTCCCCCGCCGGCAGCCAATTCTGATACGTGTTCGGCCTGCGAATCCCCAGGAGCGAGCCAATGCTCAGGATGCCTTCCCAAACATGGTTGTAATACGTGATAACGATTCGAGTGCTCTGATTCGTCAAGGGGGCAATACGCTCCAGCACTTCCTGGATATCGCGCCACTGGCCCAGCGAATTGCAAATTAGAACGTAGTCAAACTTCTCATCAAGCTCCAGCCCGTGCGGATCCATCGTGTGGAAGTTCAGATGCCCGAATCGCTTTTTCGCCAGATCAATAGCATCGGCGTCGGCGTCAATCCCCACCCCGCACGAAGGCTCCACCGCCGCCAGCAGGTCCCCGCATTCACAGCCGACGTGCAGCACCCTGCTGCCCGGACGCACTACAAATTTATAGATTCCGTCCAGCCAGTTGTAGTAGTACGAATTACGCTTTCGCCAGCGAAGCAGCTTCTTCTCAACCGGACGCCTGCCTGCGTCTGTCTCAGATAACTGCAAAGTCGGCTTCTCTGAAAGGTTCATAGACTCAGTTCCCAAATCGCCGAATGCTGCTTCACGCAGGCGAAGCCTCTAAGTGCTCCGCGACATTGTCAATATTCGGATTCTCAATCACCCCTCTCTCCGTGATGATAGCTGTGATGTCACGCGCCTCGGTAACGTCGAAAGCAGGATTATAAACGTCAACGCCCTCGGGAGCGGTCTGCGTCCCGCCGAATTTCCGCACCTCATCGCCGGACCTCTGCTCGATGGGTATCTCTGCCCCGCTCTTTATCCTCATATCGAACGTGCTCGAAGGCGCCGCAATGTAGAACGGTATCTTGTGTTCTCTGGCGAGGATGCTCAGGCTGTATGTGCCAATCTTATTGGCCGTATCGCCGTTGGCCGCAATTCGGTCGGCGCCGGTTATCACCGCGTTTATCTCGCCCCGCTTCATCAGCCACCCCGCCGTATTGTCGCATATTACCGTCACATCGATCCCAGCCTGCCGCAGTTCCCACGCCGTCAAACGCGCGCCCTGCAGCAAAGGCCGAGTCTCATCCACATACACCCTGAAATTCCGCCCCTTCTTATGAGCCTCGAACATCGGCGACAGCGCAGTCCCCTGCCCGGCTGTCGCCAACGCCCCGGCGTTGCAGTGCGTCAGAATATGAAAACCGTCTTTGATGAACTTCTCGCCGTTGACTCCGATTCGCAGGCACATCTCCACGTCCTCCCTGCAAATGGCATGAGCCTCCGCCAAGACAAATTTGCGCAAAGCCGCAATGCCCGCATCGGGTCTCTCGGCGACATACTCTTCGGCTTTGCGAACAACGCGATCCAGCGCCCAAAACAAATTAACCGCTGTCGGCCGCGCCGACGCCAGATATTCGCACGACTCGCTCAGGACCTGTAATGCCTGTTCGATACTATCACCCGACTTGACATTCCGCATCCCTAAAGCCAGGCCGTACGCGGCACAGACCCCTATGGCCGGCGCCCCGCGCACGGCAAGCGCCTTTATCGCCTCGTAAAGCTGCTTCGTATCCCGGCATTGCAGCTTGGAATACTCGCCCGGCAGCAGCCGTTGGTCCACAAGCTCCAAATACCCCTCTACCCCCCCAACCCACTCAAGCGCCCTCGCAATCATAAAACCCGTTTCCCCAACACGTTACGTCACTTTAGCTCACTCTTAACTTTACTCAAACTGACCGATTCGCCTTGTCATACCTGCGAAAGCAGGTATCCAGTA
>DATEBC010000414.1:0-7807 GCA_035288065.1 Sedimentisphaerales bacterium
CGCACAGGCCAACCGGGCCGCCACTTGCAGACAAGCCACAGCATTATTGTGCCGGAGGCAGCCGCACCGACCTGCATCGCAACTAATGACCAATAGACCGCTCCTCTCCACGCCAGCACAATACCAAGGACAGTTCCAATCAACGTAGCGGCAATATCTCTTGTTACGATCGCCGTAAAACGCATCTGCCTTCTGAGCAGCGCCTGGTGCTGAACGCTCAGGCCAACAAATAAGAAACTCGTTGACAGCGCCAGTCCAATCCAAATCAGTCTTGGCTCTTTGTAGAACCATGCGATAGCAGGCGCCAAGGCAGCCGTAACGAACATTGCAACGGTGCTGATAGCAACGTTTATCCAGAACAGCGTGCTAATCTGTTGATGATTAGTCTGGGCTTTCTGAACCGTTGCGGTCGAGAGCCCGAGGTCCTTGAAGATCATTATGAACCCGGTTACCGCTGTCACCATTGCAACAAGGCCGTAATCCTCTGGAGACAATAATCGTGCCAAGACTACTGTCGAGGCGGTGTGGATGACAAACCACACTGCCTGTCCAAGAGTGGTTACAGCGGTTCCCCGTACGAAGCGGCCCTTCAAATCACCTTTCAAATGTTCGGTATCGAAGAATCCATCCGGCGATAGACCGGCTATGCTGATTTCTTCTTCTTTCGGCATACCTTGCATGGATTCCTGAATCGTCTGCGGCTCCAATCTCCGACAACCCACGTCGCTCCCGTCCGGGCCTATTCTCCGCCCAATTTGGAAGTTATCCTCTCGACTAATCGTTTCAATTCTTGTGCAGGATGAACTCGCAAACACCTAATCAGATCGTATGAAGTATCTATCTTACGCTTGAACTGCCCAATGGTTGTCGTCGCCAGAATTGTCTCTCGTTTCAATTGATAAGGATTCGTTTGCCGCCAGTTGCTCAAGACAGCCCCAAAGCCAAATGCGCCTTTGTACCCCACCGTCCTGGCCATACTTGCCACATTTTGGTTTTTCCGGCCAAACGGATACGAGAGGTAGTAATCACTGTCTCCAAAACGGCCCCTGAGTGTTTCAAGAGAATGTCGCAATTCGTATTCCAATTGTCTCGAGTCCAAAGCCGTTAAGTCCACGTGACTGACCGAATGAGAATGGATGTCGATCCCGCGGTTCGGCAATGAGGCCAACCGGTCCCAATCAAGCGTGTTATTCTTCTTGTCTTTCCGCCAAGACACATCGTTTGCACCAACTCGACCGGTGGGAACAAAGACGCTGGCCGGAAAACCCAACTCCAACAAGCACGGCACGGCATTATCTATGATTGATTCGTTAGCGTCATCGAAAGTCAAGACTATGCTCTTCTTATCCAGGCGATTACTGTAGAGGCGCTCAACAGCCTCGCAAAGAGGCAAAACGCGGTAGTTTCGCTCTTTGAGCACAGACATCTGCTCTCTAAATTGTCCCGTGCTTACGTTATACAAACTCGGGGCGCTTGAAGTCACACCGTGATATGCGAGAACCTTTAGGCGACGATTTGTAAAGCTGCGAATTGCCGAAAGGAGTTTCTTGGAGAACCTCACTGTAGATCCTCACCAAAGAAGAAGCGGGGTTCTTATATGCTTCACTGGGACTCTCCAGTGCACTTCAAAGCCCACAATACTTGAACTTCATCTCAAATCTCTCAATCTTCGAGCGGGTCCGGCTTGCCGCATCCAACAAGCCGCCAAACAAAGGCTTAATATGCCTGAGCATCTTCACGGTTGCCGTATAGTTCCCGATGAATCCTGTTGCGGAGTTTGGACGCACTCCGTCCCCGTGGGTTACATTCTGAGGATCGATGTAACCTCCTCTGCAGTAACGCTATGTCAAGCCACCCTCAGGCTTCAGCGTCTGTCTTGATTATCCATCACCCTTTTTGGCATCAGCGGCTGCGGAGTCGAGGGGTTTGTCTGAGCCATCCTCGCCGCCGGCAGCAGGGAGAAACTCAAGAATCTCGTCGGCCATATCCTCAAGAGCCGCTTCCGCCGACTTTTGCACGGTCGAGCTTATCTGCACTTGAGCAACGTATCTGGTCGGGTCCCTGGCGATATTGGGTCTGCGTCCGAGGGGGCCGGAGAAATCACGCTCGCTGGCCGTCACGCGACCGCTCACCACGTAAAAACTCAATACAACCATCCGGTCGTATTCCGGAGGGGCCTTGTAGAAGTGATGCAGCAGACAGTCTATTTCTCGCCCCTTCGCAGAGGTTAGCTGTATCTTCTCGGTTCCCTCGGGCTGCCAGCCATACGCCGGATAACATACACCGGGCCGATGTCCCAGTATCCCCCCGGGGCGACTCGAGCAATACACTACATAGACATCAACCCAACCCTTCACAGGCGAGCTATATTGTCGGCTGAAAAAATCATCCGCAAAGTTGTCCGTCATATACTCCCTGGTTGTCGAGCGAACGTCAACTTCGCGACCGACCCAGTCGCCCAGCTTGATTGGAAACTCGCTCAGGGGCACTGGAAGTGGAATCGGCTCTTGGCCCAGCCGACGTATTTGCCGGGCCGGGATACGGTAAGCTATACCGGCTGATACCAAGAGCAAGACGCTGAGAATCCATACAATCCACATCTGCGTCTTGCCCGAACCGCCACGCATCGGCTTGCGTACATTGCCTGCGCAGGACGAAATCTTGAACCTAACAGAATATGCCAAGCGGGACAACCCCAAAGTAGCACTCCAAAACTGCAATCACCCCTTTTTTCGGGCAAAATACGCACATTTACGACAAAGGATTCCGAAGAACCTCCTCCATGAGGCCACTCGCCAAGTCGGTCTGATGCTATATGGTTTATCGTCCGTTGTCAAGAACAATTCTGCAAAAAAGCAGAAATTGGCGATAAGGCAACAAGTTCCGATAACCCGGGACAATCTGCTTGTCTGACGCCCCAACCAAGGCACAAGTCCGATATTGCCCCTGAATCAAGCGATTCAGCGATGCCCCAACCGCCAACTACCTTGTTCTGGGGCGTTGAAACCACGCTGAAATTGGCACAGTGTGTCTGTCCACTCATTAACCGCCGGGCATCCTCATGGAGAATACAGGCGTTTATAGCGTTTGAGTTCGAATCAGCTAATATGCCGTGTTTGCCTCGGCAGTAATTGATTCTTAGACTTTACGATGGAAAGATGTAACATAATATGTTCACTTGCAGGATTATACGCTCATGTACAATACGAGAAAAGTGCTTTGCACGGAGTGGAGGCCGCGTTGCAGGCCCTCACGCTGCTTGCGCGCAGCTTGCTCGATTCTGGTAAGTCTGGCATTCTCTCTTATCGCGGCAAATGCAGCCCACGGGGCGACTTATTACCTCGACGCAGTCAACGGTGACGACAGTAATCCGGGCACAACCGACCTGCCCTGGCAGACGCTCAGTCGCGCCTACGCCGGCTACAGCGGCGAAGGCTCGAAGGTCCAGGAGGGAGATACCGTTTATTTTCGCAATGGCGATTACGGAGAGTTTCGAGAGACGGGGTTAAGCGGGAACAGGACGAATTGGATTACTTATGCGGCGGCCAGCGGTCATAGTCCCAATCTCAGCAATATCTATGTTTCCGACGGCAATTATGATGCTTACCTGAAGTGGTCCGGATTCAATGTAAAGGATGGTATCAGTCTGCGTTACGGCTCGTATTTCTATGTTTACGACTGCAATGTAACATCTGCGGAAGACACGGACGGTCTTGAGGCGGGGTACTACTATCCGTACTTTAGCAGTGCGTGCACGGCTATTTATGGCCGGTACAACGTCAATCACGTTACCGTGGAGGGTTGCGAGATATGGAACACTTACAGGGCCATTCGGTGCGGGCAGGACGGGGCGGAGTATTGGACGATAAAGAACAATACAATACGCCGATTTGCTGAGGATGGTATAAGGCCCGATAGTACGGACCATTTGCTCATAGAAGGCAATTTAGTCTATGATACCCACAAGGCGAGGTCCCATTTTGCTCTTGACGGGACGGGTTCGGGCACTTTTGAGGTAGGCGAGGCGGTAATCCAGGCGGGTAGTAATGCAGAGGGGGTAGTGCGTTTAGTTACCAGTCTGAACAAAATCAGTCTTTACACTACAACTGAAGCGCTGTTCGTGACTGCGGCAAGCGGCGGGGGGACGGTAACGGGCCAGACCAGCGGGGCCACGATGTCCGCTATCACCAAGTGTGATTATTCACACAGCGACCCTATTCAAGTTGCGAGCGGCGCCGTCGTAAGCGACATTGTCATTCGAGGCAATACGTTTATCGCCTCTCTGAGCGGTCTTGGATACCTTAGATTTTACGGCCGTGCGACGGGAGTTACATTAGAGAACAACTTGTGCTATGGCGACGAGGCGAATCCCTTCATTGTAGGCGGGGTGAGCAGCGGGTTTGTGATTTGCAATAACACCTTCGCCAGTGGTCTGCAGCTGGCGAGCGGAGAGTCAGGCAGCGGTTCCAATTTGCCGAGCATTATCGACTCCCTGTACAACAATATCATGCTAAGCTACAGTCAGACGGCGGATGTGAATGAAAGTCTGTACAATAGAGTCCTCAGTCACGGCAACAACATATTCGGCAGCAACCCAAGCGGTGCAGGCGGTCCGGCTTATTCCTTCAGCCTAAGCGGCACCGAAGCAGTCACCAGCGCTTTCAACGCCCTTTTCACCGACGCGGCAAATAATGACTATACCCTGGCGTCAGGTTCAGCGGCCATCGACTTTGGCGCCGCCGCCTATGCCACGACAACAGATAAGGACGGTGATGCACGCGTGAACGAGCCTGATGTCGGCTGCTACGAATACGCTGCATCGGAATCCGAAAACAACGCGCCGGTCCTTCAGAGCATCGGCAGCAAGTCTGTAAGCGAAAACGCGCTTTTGGCTTTCACGGTATCGGCCGCCGATGAGGACGGCGATACGATAACCTACTCGGCGTCCGGCCTGCCGAGCGGCGCTACTTTCTCAAGCGGCTCGTTTAGTTGGACGCCCGGATACACGCAGGTAGGCTCTTACAACGTAACATTCACGGCAAGCGACGGCGCCGACAGCGATTCCGAGGTCGTAACAATAACCGTCGGCAATACCAACAGGGCCCCGGTTCTCGCCTCTATCGGCGCCAAGTCCGCAAGCGAGAACACGCTTTTGACTTTCACGGTATCGGCCGCCGACGCGGACGGCGATACAATAACCTACTCGGCCTCGAGTCTGTCGAGCGGCGCAACCTTCTCAAGCGGTTCGTTTAGTTGGACGCCCGGATACACACAGGCAGGCTCGTATGATGTAACCTTTACCGCAAGCGACGGCACAGACAGCGACTCCGAGGTCGTAACCATAACCGTAGCCAATACAAACCGCTCACCGGTCCTGGCTTCAATTGGCAATAAGTCCGTGAACGAAGGCGCAAGCCTGTCCTTCTCTGCTTCCGCCACCGATGCGGATGGCGACTCGATAACCTACTCAGCTTCAAGCCTGCCGACAGGTGCAGTCTTCTCAGGCGGCTCTTTCAGTTGGACGCCCGGGTACACACAGACAGGCTCGTACAGCGTAACGTTCACCGCAAGCGACGCCGCCGATACTGATTCTGAGGTCGTAACAATAAGCGTCGGGAATGTCAACCGGGCGCCGGTGCTGGCGTCGATCGGCGCAAAGTCGGTGGACGAAAACTCCCTTTTGGGCTTCACAACCTCGGCCACCGATGCCGACGGTGATACAATTACATGCACGGCAAGCGTCTTGCCGACAGGTGCAACATTTTCAACCGGCTCGTTTAGCTGGACGCCTGAATACGAACAGGCAGGGTCGCACAATGTAACATTCACTGCGAGTGACGGCACGGACAGCGATTCCGAGACTATCACCATAACGGTGGGCAACGTCAATCGGGCGCCGGTTCTTGAGGCAATCGGCAGCCAATCGATTGACGAAGGCAGCCTCTTGAGCTTCTCACTGAGCGCCGCGGATGCCGATGGCGACTCGATAACCTACTCAGCCGCCGGCTTGCCCTCCGGCTCGGCCTTTGCAAGCCAAACCTTCACATGGACTCCGGGATATACGCAGGCCGGAGCTCACGAGATAACGTTCACCGCCGGCGATGGAGCCGACGAGGACTCCGAGACCGTCACCATAACCGTCAACAATACCAACAGAGCCCCGGTCCTCGACGCCGTCGCCGACCAGTCCGCCAACGAGACCGACCTGCTGAGCTTCACCGTCAGCGCCGCCGACGCGGACGGCGATACCCTTGAATACTCCGCAAGCTCGCTGCCCGGCGGCGCATCATTCACCGAACAGAGTTTCAGTTGGACGCCGTCGCACAGCCAGGCCGACAACAGCTACGAGATAACGTTCACGGTCAGCGACGGCGAGCTCGAAGACTCTCAGGCGGTAAGGATTGTCGTCAGTGACGCCTCGGCGCCGAGCGTCACCGGTCGCTCGCCGACGGCCGATTCGATTCAGGCGTCACTAAACAACCTTGTGACTCTCCACGTCACCGACGACGGCAAGGGTGTCGATCCGGCCACCGTATCAATCACGCTCGACGGCAGTGTAATATACACCGGCAATGCGTCCAATTACGTAAGCGCGACCGGCAACTGCCGAAGAACCGGCACGGCAACCAACTATGCCTACGCCTACCAGCCCGACGAGGTCTTTGATTTCGACGAGACTAAGACCGTTACGGTAAACGCCACGGACCTCGGCGGCAACGCCATGACGCAAGTATCCTATTCCTTCAGAACCGAGATGCGCTCGTTCGGCAGCAATACGCTTCTGGGTTCCGATGCCGCAGATGCTGACAAAGGCGCCCCGGCAACCGCTTCCGACAGCAGCGGCAATATCTGGGCGGCATGGCACGCGGGGCCGGCGGGCAGCAGGGACATCTATATCGCCAGGCGCGCCGCCGGGGCGACTTCCTTCGGCGCGGCCAGGCAGATCACAACCGACAGCGCCGATCAGCACAATCCGGCGCTTGGGGTGGGCACGGACGATAAGCTCTACGTCGTCTGGCAGGACAACAGAAACGGCGATTGGGACATCTACGGCTCGACTTCCACGGGCAACGGAACAACCTGGTCGGCCCAGCGGCGAATAACAGACTCGAACGACAATCAGATCAACCCCGCCATAGCCATCGACAGCCAATCGACGAATCGCGCGCATGTTGTCTGGCAGGACGACCGTTCGGGCAATGAGGATATCTACATTGCGGTATCCGCCAATGCGTTTCTTACGAACGCCGTTACGCGAATAACGTCGCACACATCCGACCAGACCACGCCTGCAATAGCCATAGATTCATCCAACACCGCGTATGTGGTCTGGACGGACGCGAGGAATGCAACCACCGATATCTACGGCGCCTCGTCCGGGGCATGGACGAACGTCCCTGTGGTGAACAAGGCGGCGAACCAATCGAATCCGGCAATCGCGGCCGAATCGACCGGCTCTGTTCTTCATTTCGCCTGGGTCGATCAGATCGCGGGCGATAGCGATATATACTACGCCTCGTCCGACGGGCTTCCGGCCGGCCCTCTGACCGGCACGAATCTTATCGACGACAATTCCGAGGCCGACCAGCTTTCACCGGCCATTGCCGCTGCAGGCAGCAGCGACGACAGCCTGCACGTATTCGTTTCGTGGCAGGACGCCAGAAACAGCGATACGGACCTGTACATGGTCCAGGCCAACGCTGCGAACGGGACGAATGTGTTGGTTGGCGACGGAAGCTCGAACTCAGCCCAGAGCGAGCCGGCTATCGGCCTGGACCAATACGACCATCCGTATCTCGTCTGGACC
>DATEBC010000415.1:0-6098 GCA_035288065.1 Sedimentisphaerales bacterium
CAGGCCCGAACTCGCCGAGGAAGCTGCCCGCCGTCACCTGAAGGTGGGCATAATCTCGAAACCACCGCTCCAGGACCTTCGGCTGCCCTGCAAGTGCCGGGTGTCGCTCGGGGTGAGATATGATCGCCTCAATGCCGCGAGAGCAAAGCTCCGCAAGCAACGGCTCGATGTTTATAAACACCTCGTGCGGCAGCTCCAGAAGAACATACCGCCCTCCGTCGGCCAGAGTGAGTATCTTGTCGGCCTCAAGCAGCTCGCATATCCTCTCGTCCACGCGGATGTCCCCGCCGGGATAAACATTAAGCGGTATAGAATGACGCCTCAGCGAATCGTTGAGAGATAGAACCGCATCTCGTATCTCCGCCGCCTCGTTGCAGCCGCTGTAACGGCCAAGCTGATGAGGCGTGGCTACAACATGCGTAATACAATCCGCAACCAGCCCCCTGCAAAGCTCAAGTGCTTCAGCCATGGTCGTGGGACCATCGTCCAGCCCGGCAAGACAGTGGCAGTGCACGTCCACAAATCCGCGCTCGTCAAACCGAGCGGGCCGGCTCTCATCGACGCCGGCGTCATTGAAGCCGAGAGAGCGGTCCGTATGCGACTTGGTTGTATGGCCCCCCATAACAAACCCCCAAAGTTCACTTACTGATAAGTATTCAATTCCTATCCTGTCTTCTTCTGCCTCTTGCCGTAATAACCGTAACTGTCATAGTAGGCGTACGCGGAATAGTAACCATACTTGCCGTGCTTGTGCCGAACATCATTTACGACGGCGCCGAGAATGTGCGCGCCGACCCCCAGCAAACTGTCACGCGCCTGGCGACTGTGTCTCCTCGTGGATTTTTCCGCCCGCAGCACCAGCAGCACCGCATCGCAAAATGCCGCAAGAATCTGTGCGTCGGCAACCGGACCCACGGGCGGCGAATCAATTATCACCCTGTCATACTGCTTTGAGAGAGATTTCAGCGTCTCGGCAAATGCATCGCTGTTGAGCAGCTCCGATGGATTCGGGACCTCAGGTCCGCAGGCAAGAATGTCGAGCCCGGCCAGCGGCCCGCTTTGCACTGCTGTCTCAATGACCTGCCTTCCCACAAGCACCCCAGAAAGGCCTTTTCTATCACTGACCTCGAAAATGCGATTCTGCATCGGCCTGCGAAAATCAGCGTCCACGACAAGCGTTTTCTGCCCTGCCTGAGCCATCGCAATAGCAAGGTTGCTGGCGAGCGTGCTCTTGCCGTCGCCCGGCTCCGGCGAGGTGACAAGGATGATCTTGGCCTTTTCTTTCGGCGAACCGAAAAACACAGCCGTGCGTATTGTTCGATAAGCCTCCGCCACTACAGATTTGGGCTTTTGATGGACAATCTGTCCGTATGATACAATGCGCTGTTGCTCCAGAGCGGCTTTGCCGCCATTGACTGCAGATGGCCTGGCCCACGGGACCTCTTTGCCAACGGTGGATGCTCCGCAAAGCGCAATGGTGCGTTTGCCGCGGTGAGCCGCAGCGCCGGCCAGGAGGCTTGGCTTTTCAACCGGGACCTTGCCCCACGACAATAAGGAGCCGGCCCTGCTGCGCATTCGCCAAAAAGCCTCAACACAACTGCCTCTGAGCTTGAGCCACGTCTCCTGCCAGCGACTGAAGACTATCCTGCGGCTTCTCGATATCGTCGGCACAATACCGAGCACCGGAACGCCAAGAACCGCCGCTATCTCCTCGGCAGAGCGAAGGCGATAGTCAAGCCACTCTCGAAGGAAGGCCAGCCCGCATCCGAAAATAAGCCCCAGCATCAGCGCCAGAGACAATATCCTGGCCTTTTGAGGGCGAGAAGGGGCATCCGCCGGGCGAGCCACTTCCAAAATGCTGATGTTCAGCGCCCCGACATCTTCGGTCACATTAAGCTCCTTGATGCGATTATCGAGAATCTCGCAAATCCTTTCAGCCCGATTCAATTCTGATTGCAGCGCACTGTACTCCGCCGCCCTGACACCCAATTCCTGCGACGCCTCTCGCTGCGTATCAAAAGAGACCTGCAGCTCGTCCTCTCTCTCTGTGGCGGCAAGCCATCTTAATCGCATCACTTCCACATAAGCGTCCGCAAATCCCCTTGCCTGATCATCAAGCTCTTGCTTGATGCGGTCGATTTTGACTTTAATGGCCTGAACAGAGGGATGGTCCTCAGTGCAGTGGTAAGTCGCATTGCTATACTCTGCCTCGCAATTTCTCAGCTCAGAATGCAACTGGCTTTCCCTGTCGTCGGCAAAGACCCCGACGCTCGCCCCGGTCGAAGCCAGGGCAAACTGCCGCACTTTCGACGGCTCGTCGGCCATACTCTTAACAGCCTCGAAGTCCGCTTTTGCATTCAAAGCCATCAGCTGCGCGTCCGTCAACGCACTGGACAGCCTGCTGAGCCTCTCGATGACTACATTGCCTCCCTTGGTGTCGAATGAGACTATTCCATTCTTGCTGGTGAATTCGAGCATCTCGGCAAACTTGTCCGACAGTTCCTTATCACGCTTGGTCTTCTCTTTCTGGAGTATGCTCAGCACCTCGGAGGCAGTCGTGCGCTTGCGAGTTGAGTGATAACGGATATATGAATCCACCAAAGCATTGACAAGCCTGGCGGCCTCCGACGGATATGGGGAATCGAATGATACCGTAATTATGTCGTCCCTCCTGCCGACGGTAATGTTCACTCTCTTCTTGACATAAGCGACAATGTTGTCAACGTTGGCAAACGTTCTTAGATATCTTATATCAGGTTCATCGGCCATATCCGCGACAATGGGTGTGGACCTTATCAACTCCCCTTGCGTATAAAGATAATTGCCAGCGCGCGTCATCACGCCCTCGTAATCGTTGATGATCTTCGGTCCCTCCTGCTCGACGTACAATCTTGACGAGCTGCCGTAGATCGGGGTCGCCTTCAGAACATAAACAAATGCGGCAGCTACGCACATTCCTGTCGCAACCAGTATCACCCATCGGTGACGCAAGGCTATCTGCAGCAGCCCAAGCAAAGGCTGGCTTTCCTGCTGAGAAGGCATCAAGTGTGAATTGCCGTTCTCAAAAGTCTCGTTGTCCATATTCCTCATACAGCCGATTCCCGGAGCATGCACTCTACTGGTACGTATAACCGGCCCCTACTCCGAACGTGATGTGGAACACATCCGACATAAACCTGTTGACACGTGTTCGGAATGTATGATCCACATATATAAGGTCGCCCGGCTTGACCACCACCCCGTAAGCGTCGGCCAGCGACTTCTCATCGACGCCGAATGTGGCCGCCACGACTTGGCCGTTCGAATCCTGCCTATAAATCTTCACATAGCGCGGGTCGGCAACCATATCGAGCCCCTCGGCAAAGGCCAACGCCTCCATCAGGTTGTACTGAAGATCGGGCGGATACGGAAAGACGCCGGATTTGTTCACCAGCCCCAAAACGGCAAAAACCCGCTCGTTCTCGCTTTGATACTTCTTCACTTCACAGACAACCATAGGCCGATTGACGACATACTTCGGGTAGTAGGCATCTATTACCAACGCCTCTATCTCGGCAAGCGTTCGACCGCCGGCCGGTATCTGGCTCACGATCGGAAGCGTAATAGTCCCCTCAGGGGTGACACGAACAAGATACGGCTCGATGTAGTTATGTCCGGTAACAGGTTTCAACCAATCCGGCAGATCCGATGAGATCACTCGCAGGACAGCGGGCATCTGGAACTCCAGTATGTCACCCGACATCACGCGATAGGGACCGGCATGGCTCTTAATCCCGGTGGCGTCCTGGAAATCTGCTTCGGACCTGGCCGGCCCCGCCTTGGCAAATCCCGCCAGCTCATCAGGACCGGACAGAGGCCCTCCACACCCGGGCAGAAACAACAGCCACCATACCCCAACACACGCCAGACCGAATTCAGAATATCGGATGCACAATTTTGGCTCTTGCACCAGATACCCCCCCAAATTACCAGCCCCATTTTTGTCAAGCGCCGAACCTGGTTCGTTCGACTTGTGCGGTTTATCGGCCCCTGGCCTGAGACAACATTAGTCTTTTTTGCTGGTCTTTTACTTTTATTGGTCTTTCTCATGGACAGACAGCACTGCGTCACAGCTCTGTTAATGCACGCACTTGTCGACGACAGTCGTTCCCTGTAAATAGAGGATTGACTTTATAGGACGTAACCGCCGTGACAGGCGCCTTGCAGCGATTGATGCCAATAATCTGCGGCCCGATATTATACGACCCAGATAGATAGAAGCACAAACCAAGCGCTACATTGTCCCTATATATGAGAGAAATCCCGCCGAAGCGCCGAAAAAATATACTTGACACCAACATCGGCCTATGGACTATGATTGACTTGGTATTCGACTGTGCATTGCTGGTGTCATACACCATATCGCAGGATATATGACGAGGCTTTGGCCGCACAGATGCACGGTGAACATTTCAGCGGCCGTCCGCAAGAGGTTGGTCGAGATGGAGATCAAAAGGCAAGGCTATTGCAGGTCCGGCGTCGGCATCACGCTTGTATGGTCTATGCTTGCGGGATGTTCGATTCGACCTGTGCAGACGGTGATAGTAGGCGGTGGAAATCTTCAAAGCAGAGAAGATATACCGCTTATCCGCGATAACGCCGAGATTTACGAAGAGATCCGTGCAGGCAACTGGAATCATGGCGGCCAAATCGCCGGGGACATCAAAGACACGGGCGTCTGCCGCGTTAAATACCACCCGTCCTTCAAAAGGAACCATTGGATGGCGGTGGAAGGGACAATGGATAACGGCCGAAAGTATCCGGTAGTCCTTGATACAGGAGCGTCCCCGGGCCTCTTTGTCAATGATATCCATATTGTCCAGAACAGACTCGCCATTCACCCGCTAAGCCCCGGTAAAGTCAATGGCCCCCAGTGGGGAATTTGCCACCTGCCAAGACTGAGCGTCGGGAAGATCGTCCTGACAAACTGGCCTTGCTTTTACCGGGAGCAGCATCTGGAGCTTCAGGTCTTTGGGCTGCCTATCGCAAGAGATAATGCCGTCATAGCGGGCGTCCCTGCGCTTCGCAGGTTCAGCTACATTGCTTTTGACGGCGTAAACAAGGAGGTCGAGTTCTCCTTAGAGAAGACATTCGAGTGCGACGAGCCGCATTTGTGGGAGGAGTATCCATTTCTTATTGAGGAGGATTTGGGCGGCAACGCCCGCCTTCTCGTGAAGATCCCAATCGCCGGCTGTGAGACGTCACTACTGCTTGACACCGGCAGTGGAACGGGTCTGGCCATAAGCGAAGATATGTGGAAGCGGATATCTCATAGAATACAGGCGGGCAAAATGAGCAAGGCCGAGGACCTGTATCCTTACCTCGGACGGCTTGCCTGCAAGCGAGGGGCAATCCGCCGGCTCCGCCTGGGCAACAGAGTGATAGAGCAAACCAGAATATCGATCTTCCCGAACGACAGTCCGCTCCTGGGCCGGTGCGATGCCCTGCTTGGAATGGAATACTTCCGAGATTCCGTGGTTGTTCTTGATTTCGAACGCAGTGTGATTTGGATCAAAAACGCATCAGATGGCTAACGCGATCGCGCGAAAGTAATTGGTCAAACTGACCGTTCCCAGGTCAATTCTTAATGTAGCTACAGTTCTGATAAAAGGATAAAGGCGCCTCTCATTCCTGCGAAATGGCACATTCGTCCCCGGTGGGTCAGGAATCCTGAATACATGAAAAAACAGTGTTAATCTGTGTAAATCCGTGTCAAAGAAACAGAATCGGTCAGTCTGAGTTATTGCCTCGGCAGAATCGAATCTACAGCTTGCCATCCTGAGACACAGCGGAGGAGCCCGGCTTACGACTTGGCATAAGCCACCCTTGCTGTCAAGTCATTTGCTCCGTCGGCAGCCTGGAACTTCGCTGCGCTCAGCATGACAACGCAACTGCAATATCACATTCAAGTTTGACAGAGTTCTACGGCGTGCTTGGACTGCGCGCGTCTGAGCCTCCGCCGCCGCCGCCACCGGTTGCCAGCGCGATTCCCGCTGCGCCGCCGCCGATAACAAACGCGGCTTTCGGCGTCAACTTCGGCTTTGCCGCGATTCTCATGC
>DATEBC010000416.1:0-5959 GCA_035288065.1 Sedimentisphaerales bacterium
GGCGCGGCCACAGGCCCTGGAAGAATATGCCGGTGGCCTTAAAGCGATAAACTCCAAGCGCGCCCGAGGGTGCGCATCATAATCGCTAAACCAACTATTCTGTATGAGAGGCAGTTATTCTTAAGGTATAGTCATTCTTGGTTGCGGCTGAGCGAAGCGAAGCCACGCCGGGTTCTCTGTGGCTTTGAAAAATCCGGGCTAGGCCGGAATACTCCATCTCAGGTCCGAAACATAAACGTTCACCCGCCGCGGCGGGTTCAATTCTGCATTCTGCTCTGCAAAACGGCCCTGGCAGCGGCAATCCTCACTGCTTTGGACTCGTTCGTTAGGAATTGGGGCAGGTGTTTTATCAAGACCGGGGTGGCGATTCTGCCTATTGCCAACGCCGTAAGCACGTTGACACGCTCCCGATCGACCGGCTCCATGCCGCTTGTCAGCTTTAGATTGAAAACGTCCATGACTTCAGGCTCGCCCTCCTTATCGCCAAGCATCCCGAGCTGCTCGGCCGACGCCAGGCGAACCTCGAGCACTTTGTCGCTGAGCATCCTGATAAGGGCGTTCCGCGCGTCCTGGGTGCCCAAAGCCCCCATCGCGCGCACTCCCGTAATCCGCACGTCCGCATACACGCTCAGCAGCATCGTCCAGAGCTTCGGATATATTCTGTCGTCGCCGAGCGTAGCTATCGATTCGGCCGCCTGATACACTGCCTTATCCGCCGAGTCTTTGTCCTGCATCGCCCAGTAAAGCAGTTTCAACGCCTCTGTGTCCCGGCTCTTGCCAAGCAAAAACGCGGCATTTGCGCGAACGGTTTGATCTGTGCTCGCCACCGCCCTGCGCAGAACCTCCCTGTATTTCACTGAGCCGAGCTTAACCATCCCATAGCACGCCGCTATCTTGACGTTTGAGTCCGGATCCTTGAATAACCCTTGAAGGCCCCTTGCACCGAAAGAATACTCCAAATCTCCGATAGCCAGAGCCGCCGCAAACCGCACCGGCGAAAACTCATCTTCCAGCAGGCGCTGAACTTTAGGCACAAGCTTAATCTGCCCGGTTTGGGCGACTACCTCGATGGCGTTGGCGCGTATCGCGGGGTCATTGTCGGACAGGCTGTCTATGATAATCTTGTACGCCTGCACTGTCAGGTCGTTTATATCGACGCCTTGTGCGGCATTTGGGATTATGCCGCCAGCCGGCGGCACTTCGCATCCGAGAGCCAGCAACATCGTGCAGGCAAGGACTATGCCGTGAACAAGCAATCCAATCCTTCTCTTACTGCTTGTCTTGGCTTCACAATACTCTTTTTCCATTTGACCTCCCTGACAAATCGCTTCCAAATCGCCCTGCCCCCAATAGCCTTGTCAAAAGCGATACTATTATGAACAAGAAAACACAGCTTTTACAGAAAAAATCAAGCCATTGCCCGTTTTTGCTGAAAAATGTTATTCTTTTATCTATCGGCATTTTATCGGCAAACCATCCAGCCATACCCGTCCGGGTCATCGCCTCGCTCGGAAGTGTGCCCGCTGCAAATTCATTATGAATGTTCCCGATACTGTCGATCAGGCAGCTAATCCCCGTATTGACGCTCCGCACAATCCCCAAACGGTTCTCAACGGCCCTGAAAACGCAAATAGCCGCGTGTTGACCCAATTCCGTGCTTGGGTGCACCTGCCCGGAATCGTCGTCGAATCCGACAAACCAGCCGTCGTTGCTTATGTTCACCAGCCAGTCCACCCGCTTGCGCCCCTGATCGTCCAGTGCAAATCGCCTCCCGATATAAGGAACCACGTCCTCGTAGCAGATGATAACAGCAAACTTGTGAGTTTTCCCGCCCGCACCGCTCATTTCAAAAACCGTGTACTCGCTCCCGTAATCCAGCGAATAGTCGTAGTTTAGCTCTTTGGGCGTGAATTTTTTGAGTATCTTATAGACCCAGGGAAGGCTTCGGCGAAAAGGAAGCACCTCTCCGAACGGGACAAGGTGAATCTTGTCGTACCGATGCTTCGATCGCTGGCCGTCCGGACAATACAGGTACGCCGAATTGTACCGCTCATAGCGGGCCTCTTCGCCGACCTGCTTGACTGCGGCCCCGTATGCGCCCACGAGAATGTATGCTGTACCCTTCGCATGTCCCTTCAGACCTGTGTCAAGCGTTTGGAATACCTCCCTGGCGTTCTCGCTATAGATGTGCCAAATGGTCTCATCGAGCACGCCCTGGACCATAGTCTCCGGCCAGATGATCAGCTCGGCGCCCTCTTTAGCGGCGGCTCGGCTGTGGACCATCAAATCGTCGAATATCACTTCCTCGGCCTGGAATGTCCTCTTCAGCGACTGCGGCACGTTCGACTGCAGAGAAGCCACCAAGGGCCCGGCCTCGATGAATTCGCCGCCCTGGCCCATCCGCCATCGCCCGTAGAGTATTGCCCCGCCTACCGCACCGCCCACTATAGCGATCCTGGCGAATTGCCCGATTCCGAAATTGCGTTTGCGGCGCAACTGCCCCCCGCGACCGGCCATTATCAGATCGGCACCCAGCCCGTTGACCATCCCAACCAAGAAAGAGACGCCCCCGGCCCCGAATATGTCCGCTATCTGGATGATCGTGATGTTCCGATACTGGCTGTGCCCCAGCAGCCGCCACAAGAAACCGCCCAAAAACAACCCTTGCATCTGCTCGATGCCCACAATGAACACCGGCAACGCCAAAAAGAGCGGGACCTTCCTGCCCCGGCACCAGCGAACACCCAACACGAGGATTGGCCAGAGCAGGGCCGTATATAGGCAAAATACTACCCAGCCGAGGATTGTTATCGGAACTACCCAGTATAGATTACCCATCCAGTACAAAGCCGACACTATGTACGCCGCCAGCATCTGCGGACCGGCCTTCCCACGCGGCGAACAACCCAGCACGAACGGCAAGAATGCTGCCCACGCCAGAAAAGACCACCCAAAAGGAGGCTGAATAACCGTCAAGATCGCCGCACTGACGATAAAGGCCGGCATCATCGGCAACGCCGGTCTCAATCGCCCGCAAACCAACCGCGCTGTCGTCTTGGGGACCGTCCAAAGGAAAAACAGGCCGACCCGTATCACGCCCCATATCCACGAGACTAACCGGCCCAAAACTGATTTGCGTTTTCTATTCCGACGCTTCAATCCGCCAAAGCCCCCAATGCCGATACCACACTGTACCGCCTATTCGTGTTCATCCGGACCATTGTAACCCCTTCAAGAAGACTACACAATCTTCAGTGTTGGCTTTTACGATTCGCGTGCATATAATACCATACTCGTCGGCACGAACACACGTTTTGATCCTTTGTAATGACGAATATCGGTTATGACGAAGAAGAACCCCGTTTATCATCTTGATGATCCCGCAACGGATGTGTATGTGGGTGACAATCGGGAAATCCTCCCTCAGATCGACGAGGGCAGTGTGGACCTTGTTTTTGCCGATCCGCCCTTCAACTGGGATGTGAATTATGGCAAATGGCGCGACAATATGCCACGCGATGCATACCTCAAATTCACGCACGAATGGCTCGATGCCTGTCTGAGAGTCCTGGCCCCACACGGTTCAATTTGGGTAAATATTCCCGATGACACGGCTGCTGAGATAGTCGTCTATCTCAAAGGGAAAAACCTGACGATGATGAATTGGTGCATTTGGCATTTTCGCTTCGGCCAATGTCGCAACTCAAACTTCATCGTCTCCAAGGTTCATGTCCTCTACTTCGTCAAACATCCGGCCAAGCGAATCTGGAATCCCGACCAGGTGCGCGAGCCTTCTGATCGAGCGACAACGTATGCTGACGCGAGGACAAGGAGGACTCAGACTCCCGGACTTCGCGTTCCGCTGGACGTATGGTACGGGCAGTATTGGGGTCGAATACAGGGCAACAACAAGGAGAGACGGGCCAAGCACGAAAACCAAATCCCTGAAGCCTATATGGATCGCGTCATTCGGGCCTGTTCAAACGAGGGCGACTTGGTTTTAGACCCTTTTCTGGGAAGCGGCACGACAAGCACAGTGGCCCGCGCTTTGAGACGGCGGTCAATCGGGATAGAGTACGGCGAAGCAATCGCCAAGTCTGCCTTCGAAAGAATCAAGGATGGACCGGTCAGAGTCCATTCCCTCGAGACAGCCGTGATGAGAGCTTTTTTCTCTGTTCACGATGGAAAGAGCACCGAAGATGTGATAATCAACGATTCTTTGCGCGGTGCATTCCTCAAAGCTTGTGACGACGAGCTGACCAAGCTGGGGTTGCCACACCATAAAGAGTTCGATTATAACTGGACGCTCGAGTCTTTGAGGAAAGAAGGAAAGCTGAGCGGTGTGTTTAACAGAAAGAGCGGTGGAGCTTCTTCTGCAAACGATTGCGACTTCAAACTTGCAAAACAGACCGCAGAGAAAATCATGGGCGCCGGATTGCCCAAGGACATTGACAGAGTAATGTGCGATCCAGGCCTTAGACTGAAGTTCGACGAAAAAGCTGAAAAAGTAGCGCCAGGAGTGAATATCTATCTCGCAAGAAAGGCGGCCCTTAATTACAGAAAGAAGGGGCAACGCAAAGATGAGTGATAGGCAAGATATCCCGCCCGGGCGGCTCTGCGAGTTCCATTTCGCGGGAATGACAATCTCAAAGCCTCTCGTTTATCCAACCGTTCACACATAAATAAATACTCAGCAGCCGCTATAAGCTCGAATCGAAAACGCATCTTCACCGCCTTGCCCTCACTTGAATATCACTGCTCTAAGGGGAGTATCTCGACCTTGCGGAACTCAACGGGATGACTCTCGGCCTGGAGTGAGATGTAGCCCTCGCTCAGCATTACGTTGCCGTCCTTGATTAGTTTCTTGGCGTCGGCGTCTGATTCGTCGAGCTGGGGCTGCTCGTATTCGAGGACGACTTGGCCCTCGATGATGTGCTTTATCTTTCCGTTGCCGTGGACCTCGAATTCGACTTTCACCCACTGGTCGCCGTGATAGGTTTTCGACTTCGATGAGATGCAGTGCGTCTTAACGAGCTTGTCGTCCATCACGACGTGCGTGCCGGGCGTGCATAGATTTGCGGTGGTGCGCTCGCCGGCGCCGCCTCCGCCGAGAAGCTGGCCCTCGATGGAAACGGGGAAATTCTGATTCCTCGTCATGCTCTCAGGGGGCTGGCAGTGCAGCATGGCGCCGCTGTTGCGGAAGGCCCATCCGGGCCCGCCCGGCGTCTGCTCGCCTACGAAGCGGTATTCGATGCGCAGGCGATAGCAGGAGAACTTGTCCTTATAGAAGATGTGGCCGAATTTGTCGTCGAACTTCTCGTATTTGTCATAGCAGACCTTGAGCAGCCCGTCCTCGACGCGGAACGTCTCGCCGTGATTATCGCCCAGCTCATAGCCTTTGATCTTGACCTTCCACCCCTTGAGGTCCTTGCCGTTGAACAAGCTGATCCACTTGGTCTTGGCCGGCTTCTTGTCGGCGGCGGGCTTGTCTTGTCGGCCCGCTGTGTCGGCCCCTTCGGTCGCACACGCGCAGACAATCACAAATACGCTCAAGCACAAGAGCCTTAGCGCAGCTCGCCCGATTCCACCGGAGCTCCCATTTCTCTCAGATAAGCGCCTTACGGTCATTTTCAATCGCTCCTTATTATATTAGTTGTATCAGTACTTCGTATCAGTCAAGATTACTCACGCAACGCACAGAGTTCAACCAAAAACTCAACCACCGTTTATACTCAGCCATGCATCCCAGTTGTAGCACTGCGTTTCACAATTACTGAAGGCTTCTGCAAAATTGCAGGTTAGGCCTACTTAATAAAAGAAGGCTCAACTCCAAAAAAGTTGGTGAATTCTAAGGTTGGTTTATGGGCTAAGGCTGTGAAAAAGACGGATTTACCGCATTGTGGGCAACAGCATATATGTGCTATAAGTGGGCGGTACCACGAAAGATACCGCCCCCTGC
>DATEBC010000417.1:0-2628 GCA_035288065.1 Sedimentisphaerales bacterium
CCCCCCCATTTTTACGCCCCGAATCGCCGCTTAGTACCCAGTCCGCCCACGCTGAAAGCCCGCCCGCGGCGTGGCGGCGTTTCCCAATTTCCCGGTTTCGCCCTTTCTCGATTCCCTCCGCTGCCAGACCCATAACGGAGCGATTACCGAACACCTTGTTTTTCCGGTTTTTTTGACACGAAACACCAGAGCTGCCTAAACTCTGTTGACAATGAGATAGAATCTTCGTATTAGAGGGCTTTGATCGTATAGGAATGCCGCTGAAAAATGGCAAAGCATAGGGGAGCACAGCCTATAAAGTCAGATGTGAAATAACTATTAGAGTGATCGAGCTTTAGGAGCCTTAACAGCAAGGTCTGCAGATGATGGAAATCAGCAGAAATGCGCCACAGATTTGCATCGGGTTGCCCTCGAAGGCGGGCGACGTCCACCAATTTGGACGGATGTTGTGTGATGCTCTATCGGAAATAGGCCTTATACCGATTGAAGTTGAGGATGGCAGCGGCCTTGTTTTGCAGTCGGACGCCTTGCTGCTCATTGGAGATTGCCACAGTTTCGGCGGATTCGCAGAGTTTCTGGGCGATATACGCGGGAACAGGCCGAAGACAATTCTCTGGCAGATCGATCCGCTCCCACCCAAAAGCCTCACGCCGGAAGCTGAAAAGATCGGCGAAGAGGCATTGCAAAAGCTGGAGCGGCACACACGCAGTCTTGGATACAAAGCAATTAACGCCTGCCTTACCAAAGCGATGCGCCAAAAGAGAAAGCAGGCCGTCTATAAGAGTGTCTTTCGGGATTTCAAAGACCTGATGGCGCAGATTATTACGCCCCCATTCAACAAGCTTGACGAAGACTCATGCAAACTCATTATGCGAGGCTATCTATGGTTGAAGCGCAATGCTGCTCGGGGCTGGCTTGACCATATCTTCTGCAGCATCCCCGCGAGAGAGCAGTTCCTCCAATCCAGAGGCATAAGCGCACATTACGCGCCGCTGGGATACCACCCGATTATGGGCCGGCGTCTGAAGCGCCAACGGGATATCGAAGCCGTGTTCATCGGCAATATGAAGAACTGCCGCCGTCGCGGCGTTGTGGAAGACCTCCGCAAGAAGCTGGATTCAAAAGGAATCACTCTGCATAATGCGGAAAGGCCCTGCTTTGGAGCCGAGCGCACCGTCTTGCTCAATCGCGCCGCCATATCCCTCAATGTGCCTATGGTCCCCTGGGAGACGACGGGATTGCGATTCCTAATGAGCATGGCTTGTGGCGCGATGGTGATTTCCGAGCAGATCGAAGACCCGACTCCATATACCCCGGGAGTGCATTTCGTCCAAGTCGGCGTCTCGGACATCCCCGATGCGATGGAATACTACTTAGACAACCACGAGGAAAGAAACAGAATTGTCGATGCCGCTTACAATTACATAACGCGGGAGCTAACGATGGAAAACAGCATTATGAAGATTCTGCGGGAAGTCGGAATTCCACACAACAGCCCACATTAGACAGGAGCCAGGAAAAGTCTCTGCGTAATTCTCTGACACCCGCGATGAGCGGCAAAAACACCCAGGAACAGTCTATATTATGGACTTAATTATAAACTTCACTCCCACAGGGATGATTCCGACGAAGAATATGACCCGGCATGTCCCGATTACGGTATGCGAGATCGTCGAAGACGTTCACAGGGCCGTCGAAATCGGCATTACTATGGTTCACCTGCACGCCAGGGATGAGGCTACCGGCGAGCCGACTTACAGGGCCGACACCTACGAGAAGATTATTACGGGCATTCGTTCGTATGCCAAGGAGCTGATTATTTGCGTATCATTGAGCGGACGGAATTTCAGCGAGTTCGAGCAACGCGCCGAGCCTCTCCGGTTGGACGGTGAGGCCAAGCCCGATATGGGCAGCTTGACTCTGAGCTCTTTGAATTTCAACCACGTTGTCAGCGTTAATTCCCCCGAAATGATTGTGGCTTTGGGCGAAGAAATGAAGTCTCGCGGGATTCTTGCTGAGTTAGAGGCCTTCGACGCAGGAATGATTAACTACGCCAAGTACCTGGAAAGGAAGGGAATCCTGCGGCCTCCGCACTACTTCAATCTTATCCTGGGCAACGTCGCCTGTGCGCAAGCGGATTTGCTGCACTCGGCCATCATGACCCGTGACTTGCCGGAGAATTCATATTGGAGCCTCGGAGGCATCGGCAACGCTCAACTGACGATGAATTCCATAGCCGTCGCCGTCGGGGGAGGCGTCAGGGTCGGGCTGGAGGACAATATCTGGTACGACCCGGGCCGAACCAGGCTTGCAGCAAACGCCGATCTGATTCGCCGTATCCACAACCTGGCCGAAGCAAACGAACGTAAGGTGATGCCGTCTGGAAATTTAAGAAAGCTGCTGAATCTTAAACGCGGCTACGGCGAATATGGGAACATTCAAAGTTAAACCAGCCGCCAGACGAGCCGGTTGGGCCGGGTCGTACAAGAGATCCTGCCGACAGTTATCAAAGCCTGTTCACACCAATCGGACGTGTTCACAGGTGTGCTGAAACATCGTTTTATAACTGAAATGAAAGGCGTTTCATGGAGCGTATCCCCTTGTTCAGGCCTTTGATCAGAGAGCAGG
>DATEBC010000418.1:0-6304 GCA_035288065.1 Sedimentisphaerales bacterium
GCCAGCCTGAAGGGCCGGCTGCCGCCCGCCTCAGAGCCGGCGTGCCGAAGCCGTCATTTACGGGGGCGTTGGCTGTGCTGCCTTGTTCTTTTCCTTCTGCCATGCCTCTTTCAACGATGCGAAAACCGATTCGGAGCTTGACTCGAAGCTAAGCGCAACCATCCTATCGACAGCGGATAATTTGAGCTTACCGGCCAGTTCCGCCAAACTCGGGTGCTCGCTGCCGGCCAATGTCAGGAATGCTATTATGCCTTCAAGCACCTTCTTGACATTCTGAGCAATTTCCTCAGATCCCGCCCTTAGACTCACATTCACATAAAACGTACCGTTGTTTTCGCCGACAGCGGCGCCCAATTCGTCGGTCTGTTCGAGTACGGCGGCCTCATTCTGGTGGTTGGCCAGATCATTTACGGCGTTGGCCGCGACCTGGAAGAAGGCCCCCTCCGCATCGAGGGCGGACTGCTTGAATACGCCATCGGCAGCATTTGGCGATGTACCTTTCAAAACATCCACAGCCTGCTTGACCGCTTCAAAGCCAGCCCCCAAGACAACCATATTATCATACGTGCATCCGTACATCCTCTGGTCCGGGCCGTTGGGGTCCTTCTTGTTTTCATCCACCCAACTGTGCACGACGAGATCGCCGTCCTTAATCTCTTTGTATTGCGGATTCATCCGAACAACGGCCACCAGCTTTTCCTTATCGAAGCTGCCCTCGAACAACGCCACGGCCTTTTCGCGGTCGCTGCCGTTGCCGTATATAGTAACATCCCGGATGTCGTCAATCGGATGAAAGGAGAATATCGTTTGAAAGCCCTGCAACTGCTCCTCCAGGCCCTCTTTCGCCAGCTCAGAGCGGATTAGTTGACCCAGTTGTGATTTGACAAGCTGGTCGAAGTTCAGGTGCGCCACCCAGTTAGCGCCAGCGCCGACCTGGTTTCTGAGCAACTGGCCGCCCAGTCCGAGGCGGGCCGGAGCCGCCAATAGCAATACACTTACTGTCAATACGGTCATTGACTTCTTCATAGCTCAATCTCCTTTTGGTCCAATTCCGTCCCGAAATTCAGGCCACGGCTAATCCGGCCGCTTTGCCTTTGATGGTCTGCCGGATCACGCTGTAACCATCTTCAATGCTGCCCTATTATACGCCGCTGCGGGCCAAATGGTTACAGGCTTTTGCAGGCAGATGAATAGGGCACAACTTGAAATGAAGTGAGAATGTTTCGGTGCAAGACCACATTCAGGGAGCATCAGACTGCGACAAAGACCCGTCGGATCGGCTGTTCCGGCGCCCTTGCCGCGTGGCCGCTTAATAGGTCCTGTTGCGGAAAAAGTGTTTGTCATTCCTGCGAAAGCAGGAATCCATTCTTTTCGGCGTGGACCCCTGCTTTCGCAGGCTCGTGCTACGTAGCATACTTCGCAGAGTAGCAGGTGACATTGGCGATTTCGGCTTTCCGCAACAGAAACTAACTACTATTGAGGCTGCTTGCCGGCGGACTGCCTCTTTGCCGCCTCCACCCAATCCGGATTCGAGATGAACGACTCCAATCTCGCAAATTCAGTCTTTATTCCCTGCAGGAGCTGCTCGGCCCGCGACAAATCACCGTGGTAAGCCTTATGCTCGAGCCGAGCAGCCACATCCGACAACTGCCCGGCTCCTATGTTCCCCGCTGAGCCTTTTATAGCGTGGGCATACAACTTGACCTCTTCTGCATTGCCCGTCCGCACCGCGCCGGCCAGCATCTCAAGCCGTTCTCGATTATCCACGACACACAGCGGCACAATCTCCCTGGCAATACCCTCCTCAACCACTCGGCTGATGAGCTGATCCCAGTCAATCACGTCTTCGGCACTGTCTGCATCGGCTGAATCGGCCTGCGGGGCAGCGTCTTTAGAACACAGCCGGCCCAGGTCATCAACACCGGACTTCACCGAGTCGATTTTTTCGCCCAAGTCCTGCGGCTGCGGAGTCAGGTATTTGCGAGTTATCTCCGCCAATTTTGCACGCTCGATCGGCTTGGGCAGATAGTCATCACACCCGGCTTCGATACATTTCTTTTCGTCGCCCTCCATCGCGTTGGCCGTCAGGGCGATTATCGGGGTCGTCAGCCCCTTTTTGCGGAGTCTTCTGGCGGCTTCGTACCCGTTCATATTCGGCATCTGGATATCCATAAATATCAGGTCGAATGACTGAGCGAGACCTTCCCTGACCGCATCAGCGCCGTCTTTAACCATTGTCACCTCAAGCCCCATTCTTTCGAGCATCAACTTGATAAGCATCTGGTTGGTCACGGCATCCTCAGCAACCAACGCTCGCCCCCTGGGGGCTCGACCGGCAAACTTGAATTCCGCATCCCCACGGGACCTGGGGTCGGGCGCGGTCCGCCGCGGCGGGCTCTGCTCTGCGCTCGATTCATCGGCCAATTCACGGCCGTCCGAAGGCGCCTGCTCCGTCAGACCAACGCCAACGGGCACTACGAGTGAAAAGACCGAACCTTTGCCTTCTTCACTGGTCAGAGAGACCCGACCACCCAAAAGCCCGGCCAACCGCTTGGTGATGGCCAGCCCCAACCCGCTGCCTCCGAATCTGCGCGTGGTGCTGCCGTCCGCCTGCGTGAACGACTCGAATATTAATTGCTGCTTTTCGAGCGGGATGCCTATGCCCGTATCCTCGACGTCAAAACGGATGCAAGGCTCATCGTCAACTTCCTCCAGGCTGATATTCACATACACGTGTCCTTGCTCGGTAAATTTGACGGCGTTATTGACGAGGTTCAGCAGGCATTGGCTCAGACGCATAGGGTCGGTGCGTATGCGGGTCGGCAGGACGCCGTTCTCCCTGAAGCCGAATTCCAGGCCTTTCTTCATCGCCGCGGGACGCATCAACGATTCCACTTTCGCGCACAGATTCTCAAGTGAATACTCGATCATCTCCAAATCCAGTCTGCCGGCCTCGATTCTCGAGAAGTCCAGGATGTCGTTGATCAGCTCCAGCAGGTGTTCGCCGCTATCGCGAATCGTCTTGATCCACTCGGCCTGTTCGTCCGACAATTCTTCGCAGGCCAATATCTCGCTGAAACCAATAATCGCATTGAGCGGCGTGCGAATTTCATGGCTCATGTTGGCCAGAAACTCGCTCTTAGCTTCATTTGCAGCCTCAGCCTTGGTTTTGGCCTGTTTCAGTTCATCCTCCGCCTGTTTGCGTTCGGCAAGGCGTTGGAGAATAAGCAGAACAACTACGGTCGTCAGCACGGTGAATCCAAAACATGGCGCCAGCACCGTCCACGGAGAACCGGCTTCGTTCTTTGCAAAGAACGCCGGCGCCGGCCTGCATAGAACCACCCACTTTCTATTAGCCACGTTCAACTGCCCGATTGAACGAAAATCTGTGGGCCGAGATGCTCCTGTGATGTCGAAAGACTCGACCGGCGTTTTGTCGGTTTGCGTCCGAGTGCGTGATAAATGTGATGCAACAAGATACTGACCCTTGGGAGCAGCGGTATCATAGATGTAGGTGTCCATCCCAACTGGATCAAAATGTGCTATGGTTTTGCTGAGGAAGAAATCCATATGCAGCACAAGAAGGACAAAACCTTCGAGGTGCTCCCAGCGGTCCTCAACTGGATGAGCAGGGCTCTCTTTATGATAGATTGGGTAGAAAAGCAAGATGCCGCATTGGTCGCCGGTTTCCTGCGCCAGAGTAATAGGTACGGTTGCGGCAATTTGACCTGTATCGCATGACAACTTCATGGCCTCCAGCCGTGCGGGGCTTGAGGCAAGATCAAAGCCCATCGCCGCTTCATTGCCGTTATACGGCTCAACAATATACACGGGGAAATACTCTTCGCGTCGGGCCGCTCGGACCGGCCCTTGGCTCTGTCTCTGGGTAATCTCGAATTCGCCAAATCCGTCGTTCTTAGCCGCTGCCTCGTATGCCCCGCGCTCCCCGTCGCGCACGCGCGGCGCCCACTCCAGCGCCTGGACCTCGGGGTGATTCTCAAGATAGTGCCGCACGAATCCTCGAAATTCCGCTCGCGTGACTTCTTGCGAATTCTCATAAAAACGGGCAAGATAATTCAGTGTATCCTTATTCTCAAGGAGACGTGCCTGGAACACAGCCACCCGTTCTCTCACGGCGCTCTCGAAGCTAAGGCGAATGCGATCCTCTTGTGCCCTGCTCCTGCCCAGAGCCAACATTATCGATGATACGACCCCCGCACAAACCAGCAGAACAAGCATAATGACTTGATTCCGCGTGATCCTTGCTCTCTGAGAAGGACTCTCCTGCGCAGCTCGGCCTGCCGATATTTCTGAATGTTCTCGCACGCTGAACTCCATAAAGAACCTCAACCCTCACAATTGATATATCGGTGAAAACAGGGCGGCGCTTTCCCGGAAATACCCTGTATTTGCGCCGTACATATCGCTGCCGAGAGAGGATTCTTGCTCTCCCAGCCTCTCCGCGTGGAGGGCCTTGGAGGTCGGCGCTTCCAGGATGGGCAGTTTCCGTAAGGTCTGGCTGGAGGAACAGGCAGGCGGTTGCTATTTATGGGACGGTGGGACTCGGCGGCGCCGACAGACCCAGAGAGATACGCCGTGCCTTTATTGGAGAAATGGATTGTGCGCCTTTTCGCGGGCTATAGTTGTTGATGGGCCGTGCCCGGGATAGACGACCGTTTCGTCCGATAAGACCCAGAGCTTCTCCTTGATGGACCTCACCAGCCGGGACATACTCCCGCCCGGAAAGTCGGTCCGCCCGATCGATTCGGCAAACAAGGCGTCATCTGTGAAAACGACGCCCTCCTCGCTCGAATACAGGCAGATCCCGCCGGGCGAATGCCCGGGCGTATGGAGCACCTGAAGCTTGACTCTGGCCTGCTCGATCCAGTCCCCGTCGTTGAGCAGAATATCAGCCGGCTCCGCCGCAAATGCACGTCCCATCAGACCAGAGAGGTTGGCGACAGGCTTGCCGAGCATCTCGGCATCGAGCGCGTGGATGAAGACCTTGATATCCGGGAAGCTGCGGCGCAATGCGGCGAGTCCTGCAATATGGTCTATATGCCCGTGCGTGAGAGCCGCCGCAACAGCAGTCATTTTACGCTCGTCCAGAAATGCAATCAGCTCCTCGGCCCCGAGTCCCGGATCAACGATAAGACAATCCGTTGCCGCCTCGCCGCTCCGCAGGACATAGCAGTTGGTCTCATACTCGCCCAGCACCAGACAGTCTATTTTCATTTTGCGATTGATGAAAACCCCACGTAAAACGTGGGGCTAATTATTTAGCCTGCGGTTCTACCGCAGGTTTTGACCACAAAATTACACGTGACAAACCGCTATCACGCTAACGCGCAGCCGGTCCGCCGTCAATAGATTCTTTATCCTTGACCGGCAGTTGCACTTCTGTTACCCTGCCTTGAATGAATCCCTTTAGAAGGCTGTTCCAATATGTTTGGCCTCAGTGGCCGCGCGTTGTATTCGTGGTGGTAAGCGCGCTGGCGGTCGCCGCTCTTTTGTCGCTGAGCTTCATAACGGTCATTCCACTGCTGAAGGTGATGATGGGCAAGGAAGGGCTGCACGGCTGGGTCGATAGAAAGACTTGCCAATATCGCTACGGCCTGGATTTCTATATCCCTGAGAGCGTGGATTTCACCAATAAAGAGAACCAGGGCATTGCATATTACCTGCTTGTGGTTGACGTGGAGAAGGGAAGTCTTGCCGAAGCCGCCGGGCTTCGTCCAGCCGACAGAATCATCGGCGTCGCAGACCTTTTGACATCCGATCAGGTTGACCAAATACCGTTTACGAACCTTCTTGCAGAATTAGCGGCAACCGACCACAACGACTTCGATGTGCAGCTAAAACGACTTAATAGTGACAATGTCCTGGAGCGCCGGACCCTGAAACTGAGCACGCCGAACAACCGCAGCGCCGCCGCGAACATGAAAAAAGGCTACGCCGAGCGATTGAAGTGGGCCATGAAGATCAGGCTTACCGAGCACGCACAGTGGGCCGTCGGCTTCCTGCCCCGAGAGCAATCCAGCGAAAGCAAAATAAGAGCCGTGATCTTCATTATGCTGGCAATGGGGATTCTGACCATACTCCGGTGCACCGCAAAGTTCTACCAAGGCTACCTCGCCGAGAAGATTGTCCAGGTCGCGGTAAACCATCTGCGAGAGGACGTTTTTGCGCATCTTATGGATATGCCGATGGGCTTCTTCGCAAAGGAAAGGCCGACAGACAGCGTCAGCAGAATCACTCGCGACACCAGCGTTATGGGTCAGGCCATTTATGGCCTGACCCATAA
>DATEBC010000419.1:0-4851 GCA_035288065.1 Sedimentisphaerales bacterium
GCCTGCGCTGGCGGAGCGGTAATGTCGCGTTTGGCCCAGGGCTATTGCACGGTGCAGATTTCCTTCACCCATTGGTTCTCTCAAAGGTATCGCCGGCGGCCGGTCAAGGCCGCCGGCCGCTATTGATGGGACCGAGCTACTCGCGGACCTCCTTTTGGAGTTTATAGTCAACCGAGTCGCTCAGGGCCTGCCAGGAGGCCTCGATTATGTTCTCCGAGCAGCCGACAGTGCCCCAAACGGAATACTTGTCGCGGGACTGAATGATAACGCGTACACGCGCGGCTGTGCCCGCTCCGGCGTTGACGACACGCACCTTGTAGTCGATCAAATGAACATCCTTGATGGTTGGATAAAAATTCTCGAGTGATTTTCTCAAGGCCGCGTCGAGGGCGTTGACCGGGCCGTCGCCCTCTCCCACAACGTGCTCAACCTTGCCTCCAACTCTGAGCTTGACCGTCGCCTCGCTGACAATATCGCCGGTAACACGTTTCTCAACGGTGGCATTGTACTTGATAAGCTCAAAAGCCGGCTGATATGTGCCCATAATTCTCTTAACGAGCAGGTCGAAGCTGGCATTGGCGGCCTCAAACTGGTAGCCCTCATTCTCGAGCTCCTGGACCCGGTTGAGTATTTTCCGGGCCAAGTCCTTATCCTGAGCGATTTGAGCCTTTTCGAGCTTTGCCAAGACCGTCGATTTGCCGCTGAGTTCGGAAATCAGAAATCGCCTCTCGTTGCCGACGAGTTCCGGGGCGATATGCTCATAGGTGCGTGTGTTCTTTCGCAGTGCGTTGATGTGCAAGCCGCCCTTATGGGCGAAGGCGCTCTCGCCCACGTAGGGCATATTCATAACCGGCGTCAGATTCCCTGTCTCGAAGACGAAAAGCGACACCTCAGTGAGCGTCTTGAGCTTCTCAGGGCATAGGACGTCAAAGCCCATTTTAAGCGCCAGATTTGGCATCACAACACATAGATTGGCGTTGCCGCATCGCTCGCCGAGGCCGTTTATAGTCCCCTGGACGTGCCTGGCGCCGGCACGGACGGCGGAGAGGGAATTGGCCGTAGCGCATCCGGTGTCATTGTGGGCGTGGATGCCGACCTGCACCGAGCCGAACTCCTTGCAGACGGCAGCAGTGATTTGCTCGATTTCGTGCGGCAATGAGCCGCCGTTGGTGTCGCAGAGAACAAGGACATCGGCGCCGCCCTCCGCAGCGGCGGCCAGGACCTTCATCGCGTACTGCGGATTGGCCTTGTACCCATCGTAGAAGTGCTCGGCGTCGAAGAAGGCATCCAAGCCCCTGCTCCTAATGTATTCGATTGATTCGGCGCACATCGTCAGGTTCTCGTCCAAGGTGCAGCCCAGGACATCTTTGACGTGCATATCCCAAGTCTTGCCAACGATGGTTGCGACCTTGGCGCCGCATGCGAGGACGGCCTTGATGGATGCGTCTTCGGCGACCGATGAACCGGCCCGTCGGGTGCTGGCGAAGGCAACCATCTGCGAGTGTTTCAGGCCGAGCTTGGCGGCCTCGGCGAAAAACTCATCTTCCTTCCGGTTGGAGCCGGCGTAGCCGCCCTCGATGTAATGCACACCGAGTTCGTCAAGCCGCCCGGCAATTGCCAGTTTGTCTTCCAGCGAGAAACTCACACCCTCGGCCTGCATCCCATCTCGAAGAGTCGTATCGTAGAATTTCACCTTTTCCATAGCATTCTATCTCAGTCAGTAAGCGCAGACAGCCTTTATAGCAACTACCGGCGTCAAGCCGAAACGCGTATTGTATCAACCCACGAAGGCGGTGTAAAGTGGAAAGCAGTTGCCCGATATGAGCGAAAACGAGCTTCTGTTGGACCGCAGAGATGCGCGGTAACCGGGCTGTAAGGGCTGCGACGCTAAGCCCGGCTGTCAGCAAGCGGCATCCGGCTCACGAGCTGTGGACTTCGGCGGGATTGTGGTCCTGGACGTCGGTGGTCTTCTCCCAAAGAATCAGCCCCAATTCATGAGGATTGACCAGGTCGGCGTGCCTGGGCAGTATTCGTACCGACAGCCCGTGCTGGCCGGTTTTCTTGCATGACATCGAACCTCTAAACCAATGCTCACCCTGCTCATCCGAAGCCTTTTCGTACTCCATCCTGACAGCAGCGCCTTCTGTGATACTGCCCCAGCCGTCCACCGGACCGTAGTAGAGTTCGACTGAAACGTCATCGGGCCTGATTCTACCCAGCCTGACCAGGGTCCTGACAGAGAGCTGCGAACCGAGTTTAAGCTGCGGCTGCCTGGGATTTAACTGCTCGCTTGCATCGTCCTGGTTCACTTCCATGATGACATCCTTCACGGCACACTCAGCCCAGGCCTCTCGAATATTTGCCTTCCACTGGGAAAATGCTTTGGCCCGCGCCATAGCCTCAGCGGTGAGATACCGCCACTTTGCGGCGGCTGGATTGTAAAATTTGCGGGTGTATTCGGCCAGCATTCTGTGCGTGTTGAATCGCGGCGCTATCCACTTTATGGAGTTCTTGACCCTGCGTATCCAGGCACGCGGCAAGTTATCGACGGAACGGGTGTAGAACAGGGGAATGACCTCATTCTCCAACATGTTATATAGGGCCTGTGACTCAACAAGGTCCTGATAATCGGGGTTTTCATAGTCTTCGCCGCCTCCGATGACCCAGCCTCCGTCCGGGGTGTATCCTTCGCACCACCAGCCGTCCAGAGTGCTCATATTCAGGACTCCGTTGACGGCGGCCTTCATTCCGCTTGTTCCGCTGGCCTCCATCGGCCTTCTCGGATTGCTCAGCCAGACATCGACGCCGCGGACCATCACACGCGCCATATCTATATCGTAGTTTTCGAGGAATACGATACGCCGCCTGACATCGTTCTGCCCGGCAAAGTGCACTATATGCCGAATTATATCCTTGCCTTCGGCGTCCCTTGGATGCGCCTTCCCGGCGAAGATTAGCTGGATCGGTCTCCTCGAATCGGTTAACAGCTTAATCAGACGCTGCGGATCTTTGAGCAGGAGACTGCCTCTTTTATAGGTGGCGAATCGTCTGGCAAAACCGATGGTCAATGCCTCCGGGTCGAGCGCTTCTTCAGCGTGATTCAACTCGGTATGGTAGGTTCCTCTTCTCTGCATCTGGCTCTTGAGGCGGTTCCTTGCAAAGACAATCAGCCTCTCCTTGCATCGCTGATGTATGTGCCAGAACTCCTCATCGGGAATCTGCTCGATATTCTCCCAGATGGATTTGTCCATAGCCTCTTCGGCCCAGGTCGGACCGAGATACCTGGCATAGAGCGTATCTATCTCGTCGGCGACCCAGTTCTTAATGTGGATGCCGTTGGTAATCGATTTAATTGGGACCTCGTCAACGGGCACACCGGGCCACAGGCTGCCCCACATCCCCCGCGATACCTGCCCGTGCAGCTTGCTGACGCCATTTGCGTAGCTGCTCAGCTTCAATGCCAGGATGGGCATCTTGAACGCCTCGTTCTCGTCGTCGGGAAGCATCCTTCCCAGGCCGAGGAACCGATTTCGATTTATCCCGAGTTTCGGGAAATAGCTCCCGAAATATCTATCCATCAAGTCAACGCGGAATTCGTCGATACCTGCTTTCACAGGCGTGTGTACGGTAAAGACGTTTCCGGCGCGGGTCGCCTCCACGGCTTCGTCGAAAGTCATGTTCTTGCTGCTCCGCAGCTCGCGGATTCGCTCGAGCGCCATGAACGCCGCGTGGCCCTCGTTCATGTGGCAGACGGCGGGCGATATATCCATAGCGGATAGGGCCTTCAACCCGCCGATGCCGAGCATGATCTCCTGCCTTATGCGCAGCTCGCGGTCGCCGCCGTACAGACTGCTCGTAATCATTTTGTCGGCGAGCGAATTGGCCTCAATGTTTGTGTCCAGCAGATAGACCTTGACCCTCCCCACGCAGACGCACCATATCTGCGCCAGGACACATCTGCCGGGGTATTCGACGCTGATAGTCAACGGCCTGCCGCTCTCCTTGCGGACCAGTTCTATCGGCATATTGAAGAAATCGTTATCCGTATATACTTCCTGCTGCCATCCATCTACGTTGAGGTACTGGCGGAAATAGCCCTTCTGGTATAGCAGGCCAACCCCGACCAGCGGCACGCCGAGATCCGACGCGCTTCTGACGTGGTCGCCGGCGAGTATGCCCAGTCCGCCGGCATAAATGGGCAGACATTCGTGAATGCCAAACTCCGCGCTGAAGTACGCAATAATTGGCTTGTCCACTCCCGAACAGACCTTGTCGAACCAGGTCGGCCCGTCCAGATATGCCTTCAACTTCTGTGTAACGCGCCGAACCTCGCCGAGGAAGCCTTCATTCTCCGACAACGCCTCCAGCTTGAGCTGTGAAACGCTGCCGAGGAGCTTGACCGGATTGTGCCCGCAGGCTGACCACAGGTTGCTGTCAATCCGCTTGAACAAGTCGATACATTCCGGGTCCCACGACCAGAAAACATTCTGCGCAATAAACCCAAGGTCCTTTAGGGCATCCGGCAGAGCGGGCAAAACAGTGAAGTTGCGAACACTTGGCATTTTCCACTTCTCCGTGTAAGTCTTCTATTGACAAATACTAACGGTCTAAACCAAGAAAAGGTTGCACGTTTGTCCGTAATTTAATCGACCAATCCAATCGCCGGCTTAACCCGCATTTCTCACCGCCGAGCCCGCAGAGAACGCAAAAAATGTGGTTATGGAAGACCGATGAGGCCGCATAATTTCTCTGTCTTTTCTCAGCGCTGGTTAAGCCATGGCCTAGTACCCCATAACACTTGATTTTGTGGACCTCGTCATTGCGAGGAGGCCGAAGGCCGACGTGGCAATC
>DATEBC010000420.1:0-2292 GCA_035288065.1 Sedimentisphaerales bacterium
GCGAACATGGGGCGTGTTACGGCGACGCTGACGTGGTCATGGGGGTATCGGGGCCCTACTGGGAGCCTGCATATTTCGATTGAAGGCTACGGCGCACCGTTTGCGCTTCACGGCAGAGAGGACGGCTCCGGGCCGAAGAGGTCTCTTTGGACGAAGATGGCGAGGTAGTGATATGTCCCGGTCATCAGCTCGCAGCGGACGGGAATCCAGCCGGCCTGTTCGGCCTGGGCGATTAGCTCGCTCAACGCCGTGCCGTGCGATCCGCGCTCGGTGGCGATACTGGTGTATTTCTCAATCACGCAGAGCCGGCCGGTAGGTTTTACAACGTCACGAAGGCGGCGAAGGTAACCTACACGCCCGTCCTTGTCCAAGTGATGATAAGTCTGGCTCACGAAGGCCAGGTCGCATGAATTCTCCCCCAATTCAGCGCTGTCGGTCTTGCACAAATAAGGCTTGATCTGCGGCACATCGGCGAACTTTTCTTTCATCTCATCGACCATTTTGTTTTCGACTTCTGCGGCGTGGATAGCGCCGTTTTCGCCGACGAATTCCGCCATTCGCTGCGCCCACCACCCGTCGCCGGCTCCGATATCCACAACGACGTCGCCGCTCCTCAAATCCAGCTCTTTAAGGATGTATTGGCTCTTTGCGCGATACGGATAGCGGTTTTCTCCGCTGCGCTGGTGCTGGTTCGGATCGATAATGCGGGTGCTGCGCCACGAATCCGTCGAAATCGTCCCGGCCAAGCCGATTGAAACGATGATAAGGGTCGTCACCATGAACGCCCGACTCATTCTTCGCATAGTCCTTCTCCTTGATCAACTGATTCTGACGCTCTGCAGATGCCTGACCGGTCAAAGATGACGCTATCCGTTTGATCCGACGACTACGCATCTCATCTGCTTCTGGTCGCGGATGATGAGCTTGCCGTCGGACAGCGCCAACGGCGCCCAGCATTCCCTCGTATCGAGCAGCTTGGCGTCGGCTAACCTCTTGAAACCTTCGGGACTCGGCTCGATAAGATTGAGGATGCCCACGCCGCCGTCAACGCTGAGGATAAGCCCGTCGGCGAGGATGAAGCCGCCCTTGTCGAAGACAACAGGCTCGCGCTGCGTTTTCCATTTCACGTTGCCGTCAAGGTCCATGCACACCATCCCGTCTCGACATGTGTTGGTCGTGCAGTGGCCGTAGAGATGACCCTTGTAGAGGACGGGCGGATGGGTGTGCGTGTTGAAATCGTCGGTTTTATAGATTTCTTTGGCAACGAATTTGTCGCCTTTCTTTTCTATCATCAGCATAACCGCGCCGGCGTCATACCCGCCCGTGACGAACAGCCGACCGTCGCCGATATCAACAACGTTAGGGATGGGAATTTTGCAGCGGTACTCTCTATAGGTCCAAAGCGTTTGGCCGGTCTTGGGATCCATTCCGAGCACGGCTCCAAGCACCTCGTTCTCGCCGTCGCCGCCCGGGGCGGCGCCTTTCGAGCAGGCGGTTATCATGATCAACTGATCCACCCCGTCGATCTTGACGAGCTTGGGAGAGACGTAGCCGACCGGGCCGGGCAGTGCCGGCGAAGACCATTTCACGTTGCCCGTCGCCTTTTCGTATGCCACGATGCCTGCTTTTTCCGTCTGCGAGGCGAGAATGACGGTATCGTTGTAGATCAGCGGGTGCTGGGTAATGCCCCACATGGGCACTTTGCCTCCGCCGAAGTCCGTCCAGACGTTCTTTTGCCAAACGGGTTTGTGCGTATTCTTATCGAAGCAACAGACCTGGCCGAATGTTCCGCAGGTGTAAATGTAATCCCCATCGATTGTCGGCACGCACCGCGAGCCGTCGTGATCCACCTTGCCGGGGGCCTGGTATGAATACGACCACAACTCTTTGCCGGAGAGCAGATCAAGGCAGAGCAGGGCATCTTTTTCATTTCCGATTCGGTCGAGGACATAGACCTTACCCTCGCTAATGGCGGCGGAGCCGTATCCGGGGCCGAGGGGTATGGTCCAGAGGACTTCAGGCCCGTTTGCGGGCCAGGATCGGGCCAGTTTGGCGTCGGGCGATGTGGCGTTACCGCTTGGTCCGAGATACCCCGGCCAATTCGCAAAAACGCTATTGGAAAACAACATTACTATCGCTGCGATCGTTATCAATTGCCTGCACATTCTTTCACTCCTAATGAAACAATAAGCATCCACTTATATCGGCCGGAGTTGTCCACAGCCAGTACCGCGTTTCATAAATCTCGCTACTATAGGGTAATGAGATTGCTTCGTCGCTTCGCTCCTCGCA
>DATEBC010000421.1:0-3722 GCA_035288065.1 Sedimentisphaerales bacterium
CCTAACCTCTTGTCTGACAATATGTTCGCGTTAAAAAGAAAAAATCAAGAACGGATTTTTTCCCGCCGAGGCGGGTAGGCCTAACCTGCAATTTTGCAGAAGCCTTGATTGTCAATATTAAGGAGAAAGACGTATGAAAAAGAAAGAGTGGATTCTTGCGATGTTGTTCTTCAGCAGTCTTTGGGGCATATCGGAAGCGGCGCTCGGCGGGGCCTTATACCGCGCCAATGTGCCGCACGCCTCAGTGGTTCTGTCGGTAATCGGCTTTGTGGTGCTGACATTTGCATGGGTTTACTTCCCGCGGGCCGGGACGGGAACAGTCATCGCAGCTTGCGCAATGCTCTTCAAGTTTTTGAATGAGCCGTTTTTCGCCTGCCACCTGCTTGGCATTTTTCTTATGGGCGTCTCGTACGATGTGTTCTTCGGCGTATTCAGAACACGCAGCCGGTGGCTTTCTGCTCTGGCGGCGACTTATCTGGGCTACGCCTTATTCGCGCTGCTGATTACCTACGTATTCGCCTATGGCCCCTGGCCAGAGGGCGGATTACGGAAGGTGCTCGGCCACATTGCGATCGGCGGCAGCCTGGCGGCCCTGGCCAACGCAGTCTTAGTGCCGTGGAGTTTTCTCGCTGCCGAGAGATTGAAGGGCCGTCTTGCATCGCCCTTTTCGCCTCGTTTTCAGTGGGCTTCCGGGCTGATATCAGCAACTACGTTTGTATCGTGGGTCATGGTGACAGCGACGTATTTCATAGGCTTCCCGCCGGTCAGGTAGGCGCTTCGAAGACAGTGCTTAGACGCATCGAATCCTCAACAATGGCATTTGAAGATAGAAAGCTGATTCTGTGGACGGGCAAGAAACATTCAGGCAAGACGACGCACGCCGCGCGGCTTGTCAAAGCCGCCCGCGCAAAAGGATATAGCGTCGCCGGCCTCCTGGCGCTGGCGGTGTATCGCGACGGCACGCTGACCGGATTCGATGCCGTTGACCTGCGGAGCCAGCAGCGCGCGGCTCTGGCCAGAGACAACGGCAACGGCGGCACAACCGGCCGGTTTGAATTCCTCGCCGAAGGATTAAGACTCGGCAACGCATCGCTAAGCCCGCCGGCGACGGCCTCGGCAGACCTCATCGTGGTTGACGAATTCGGGCCTCTTGAGTTGAATCGGCAAGGTTGGCGTCGGAGCGTTGATCTCTTGGTGCAGTCAAGCGAAACGACAATACTTCTGGTTGTTCGTGAGGAGTTGGCCGACGAGGTTGAGCGCCTTTACGGTAATGTTGAGATCGTCCGGCTTTGCGTCGCTGAGCCTGAGTCTATTAAGACAGTGATCTCAATACTGGAGGGACGCCGGCAGCAAGCCCGGCAGCATAATGCTAAGACTTGACGGAATGCTGATGATAGGCTCTGCCGGGCCGAATGTGGGCAAGACCGAGCTGGCCTGCGCGATTCTCAGGAGGTTTGCCGGCAAACGCAAGATCGTCGGCATAAAGGTCACTGCAATACGGGAAAAGAACGGGCAATGCCCACGCGGCGGCGCGGGTTGCGGGGTTTGCTCATCGCTGGAAGGCGTATTCTGCATCACCGAGGAAAAGGACAGGGGCCCCGGCAAGGATACATCGAGGCTCCTCGCCGCCGGGGCGGAGAGGGTATTCTGGCTGCGGGTTCTCAAAGCGCATTTAGCCGAAGGCTTAGCCGCCCTGTTGGATGTGGTCGGGCCTGATGCGGTTTCTATTTGCGAATCCAATTCGCTTCGTCAGGTCGCAGAGCCCGGTTTGTTCCTTATGGTCAAGGGCACAAATGCCAAAGGCTGGAAGGATTCGGCTCGCAAAGTGAAGCGATACGCCGACAGGATTGTTGTCTCCGACGGCAAGCAATTCGACCTCGATCTCAACCGGATAGGACTTGTCGAGGGCAGGTGGATATTGACAGAAAAGAGCGAAGGCGATAACACTAACACTGCAAGCAAGGCTACCGCGATAATAATGGCCGGCGGGACCAGCGGACGAATGGGAACGGATAAAAGGCTGTTGCAGATCGACGGCCGGCCTATGATCGAAAGTATCCGGGACCAGCTTTGCGGGCGCTTCAACCGCATAATTATCAGTGCAAATGACCCTGAGAAGCTCCGGTTTCTGGGCATCGAGGTTGTGCCGGATAGAATCCCTCGACAGGGACCGTTGATGGGCATTGCTTCGGCGCTTGAGGCGTCGAAGAGTGAATTGAATTTTGTCGTTGCGTGCGACATTCCGCATATTGATATTCATTTGGTCGAACAAATGCTTGGCGAAGCGGAAAGCGGCGGAGCAGATGCGGTTATTCCCATAACCAGTGGTGGCAGATATGAGCCGCTCTTTGCCGTTTATCGCAGGAGCGTGCTTGAGGCTGCCAATAGCGTTCTGGCATCAGGGAAGCGAAAGATTAGTGACATGTTCGGTCTGTGCAAGGTCAAGTACGTTACTTTGGGCGATCCGGATGCGCCGGCAAATCTTAATACACAGGCGGAATACGCGAAATTCACCAGGCAGCACAAAATCGAACATCGTTTTGAAGAACCGTGGCATAAATGAAATATTCCCCGGAAGAATTTGCGAATACTGTTCCCCGCATAATTGACTGCGGGCTTGCCGATTACAGGCAGATTTTGGCCCGGCAGCACGAGCTGAGCGAAATGAGGCGCCTGGGCGAGATTCCCGATACCGTCCTGGCAGTCGAGCATCATCCCGTTATTACTCTCGGCGCGCGTCGCAGCGCCAATAAGCTGCTTGCCGATCGGGCCGACCTGGTAAGACGTAATATTGACGTAGTGGAAATCCGCCGGGGCGGCGGCACGACGGCCCACAACCCCGGGCAACTGGTCTTCTACCCCATTTTGCACCTGCAAGAGTTGGGCCTTGGAATAAGCGAATATGTGCGAACGCTCGAGACAATAGGAATTGAATTGCTCGAACAGCTTGACGTCCACAGCGAGCAGCGAAAGGGCCTGGCGGGTCTATGGGTCGGTCACAAAAAGATCGCATCGGTCGGCGTTCGCGTCTCGAAATTCGTGACTCACCACGGTATGGCTATCAATATCCGAAACGATCTGAGTATCTTCGATGCGCTCATACCCTGCGGCCTGGAAGGAGTAGAGATGACGTCGGTCCTGAAAGAGACGGGCAAGGCTCCCACAATGGCCGCCGTGAAGAAGAGACTGTTTATCCTGCTCAGAAAGCACTTGCACAAGCCCACAGTATGATTGATAAGCCGCGAAAACTGCCGCCCTGGCTGCGAAGGCCATTGCCTGCCGATGAATCCTTCGCGCGCACCGAGCATATACTGAACTCGCTCGATCTGAAAACGATATGCAGCAGCGCGAACTGCCCGAATCGAGGCCAATGCTGGGCGAGGGGGACGGCTACGGCGCTTATACTTGGCGACGTGTGCACGCGAAACTGCAAGTTCTGTTCCGTGGCAACGGGCAGACCCGCCCCGCCGGACCCAACTGAGCCGAGCAGATTGGCCCAGATGGCAAGGCAGATGGGCCTGAGATACCTCGTGATAACGAGCGTCAACCGGGATGACCTGCCCGATGGCGGCGCGGGACACTTCCGCGATTGTATCAACGAGGTGCGCAGGCAGTGCCCGGATATGAAGTTCGAGATACTTACGCCTGACTTTCGCGGCTGCCGGAGCCGAGCCGTCGCAATCCTCCGAGACGCCCTGCCCTTCGTTTTCGCGCACAATGTC
>DATEBC010000422.1:0-6608 GCA_035288065.1 Sedimentisphaerales bacterium
CCCGGCGTAGCCTTCTGCGAAGCCGGGTGTCTTCTGCCCAGCCCCTGAAATCCTGACCTCCTCCTTTCCTGATCCCCTGATAACCTTTCTCCCTTTGGTCTCAATCCGTGAAAATCCGTGTGAATCCGTGTCTAATCTGCGAAACTTGTGCCTTGGGTATCTGTGGTTCCCTTTGTGGCCCTCATGGCTGTGGCAAAATCCCTTTTGCGTCTCTATCTTAAATCTGTGTGAATCTGCGAAAATCTGTGGAATCTGTGGTTGCAATTCACTTGACACAAAACCTAAGATATAGTACAATACCCACCAAACTAATATCGAAGATACCAATCCTTCGGGATGAACTCAATAATGATACTCAATTCTCAACCTTTGCCTGAATTCGCGCTAATTCGTGAAAATTCGTGGTTAGTCCATTCTTTCTGCCCAAGCCTCCTATCACGCCCATCTTGCCGCTTGTGCCCTTGTCTCTTGTGCTTTTCTTCCCTTTGTACCTTTGTGTCTTCGTGTCCCCGCCAGGGGCCCTTATGGCTTAGTGGCTACAAGTCAATTATGCAAAACAAACCCAATTTCCGAAAACCAGGAATTGCCGCAACCCCTTATTCTGCAAAGAGTTCCACAAATATTCCGCTCCACGCCGCCCGAAAAAACAAACCCAATCAAACCCAATTCCAACCCAAAACTCGAGCCCTGCTCGACCCTGAGCGAAGTCGAAGGGCCAATCAAACTCGCAGACGCGCCCGTGGCGGGCCAATTTATCGCGGCGAAGCCCGCCAGCGGCGGGGCGAAGCCGGATTCCCCCGCAATACGCCAGGCGCAATACGAGATACGCTTCACGAGATACGCTTCACGCTTGCCCCTTGGGGGAGATGCGCTTCACGCGATGCGACCGACGTGGCGTCGAGCGGTTATCCGGTGTATAATGAGATGTATAATGATATGTAGGAAACGGTGTCAATCTGCGTTAATCCCTATGGGACCGTGGGTCCGTGTCAAAAAGCAGAACCGCTCAGTTTGAGTTGATAACGAATTAGGCTCTGTAATGATAAATATCAGCAAGTTGTACTGTGATCAGGTGACGCCGGGCGACTGGCTTCGATATGGCAAAGAAGGCTCCGGAGAGCGGGCCGGCGAGGTTGTGCCGAAAAAGGCGTCGGAAAGGCGCCCCATCGTCGTCTGGAACATCACCAGGGCGTGCAACCTCAAATGCGTCCACTGCTATAACGACAGCGGCGTGGGCAAGCCGTTCAAGGATATCTCTACGGAAAAAGCGAAAGAAGTCCTGGACGACCTGGCTCAGTTCGGCGTGCCGTCCGTGCTGTTCAGCGGGGGCGAGCCGTTGATGCGCCAGGACCTTTTTGAATTGATCGAGTACGCCGGCGGCAAGGGCCTGCGAACCGTCATTTCCACCAACGGAACGCTGATTACGAAAGAAAAGGCGGCTATGATTAAGGAGAGGGGCGTTTCGTATGTGGGCATTAGTCTGGATGGGATCGGCGAGATTAACGACAAGTTCAGGGCGGTCAAAGGCGCGTTCGATAAGGCCGTTGTCGGTATTAGGAATTGCCAGGCTGCCGGGGTGCGAATCGGACTGAGGTTGACACTGACTCAAAGGAACGTGCAGGACTTGGAGGCCCTTTTCGACTTTTTCGAGGCTGAGAATATCGAGCGGGCCTGCTTTTATCACTTAGTCCCGAGCGGGCGAGGCAGGGCCATAAGCAGCGAGGCTCTCACGCACGCCCAGAGCCGCGAAGCAATCGAGATGATCCTGGCAAGAACCGAGCAATATAAGCAGGCCGGGAAGAAGACCGATATTCTGACCGTCGATAACCACGTCGATGGCGCGTATCTCTACCTCAAGCTGCTCGCCAAGGACCGGCAACGCGCTGAGAACGTCTGGAAGCTGCTGACCTGGAACGGCGGAGGTTTGTACAGCAGCGGCGTGGGGATCGGCTGCATCGACTACAACGGCAACGCCCATCCCGACCAGTTCTGGAGCCATTATGATTTGGGCAGCGTCCACGAAAGGCCGTTCAGCGAGATTTGGACGGACCCTGATGAGCCGTTGCTAAAAGGGCTTAGGGATCGAAGGGGACATATCAAAGGGCGATGCAGGCTCTGCAAATACTTCGACGCCTGCGGCGGCAGCCTGCGAGTGCGGGCCGATCTGCAATTCAACGACCCCTGGGCCCCGGACCCTGCCTGCTACCTCACAGACGAAGAAATCGGACTCGATGAAGAGGACCAGGAGAAGCTGATGCAGACCGGCGAATTCTTCGAGATGCCGGGGTGAGCTGGGACGCCCTTGAGATTGTTCTACAAGGCTATCGCCCTGTTTGAAAACCCAGGGACATGTCATTCCGAGCGGAGGCCCATACCACCCCGCATTTGGTCTTGTGGTCCTTGTCATTGCGAGGAGGCCGAAGGCCGACGTGGCAATCTCAAACCTTGTCGAGCGCAGGAGATTGCTTCGTCGTTCCACTCCTCGCAATGACATCTACAGTATCGATTGCTGGAGGGTACTATTACCTTTTCCTGCCCTCATAGAATTGATGAATCTGGTCGCCCACGTAAATTAGGTCTCCTCCCAACTCAGGCTCTTTTTCCACGTACTTGGATATGCAGTGGTCCATTTCGCCCAACATGCCGATGGAGCCGTAATACTTTGCCGCCGTTCGCCAGTCCTCCGGGTTGGTTGTGCCGGCCAATGTCTCGGCCTGCTCCAACATAATGTCGCGGTATCGCGATTTGCTCATATCCTGGTGCTTATATCCGCCGACCGACATCTTGCTGGGCATACCGCACCCGCCGCATGTAACAACCAACGCTAAGAAGGTGCCCAGAGCCAACACAACCGTCGCCCAGTGGGCATCTGAAGCTGTTCTGTCATTGTTCATCGTTCATCTCCTACTGAGATTAGTCAGAGTTCCATAAGAGTTGAGAGTATCACAATATAATGTAGGCACAGAAGTCAAGGAAAAAGTCTTGTATTCTGTGATTGCCGGATTGTATGGGTTTTTAGACGGCGTTTTTGCGCTTGCCTGTGCTTTGATTGTGTGGTCCAATCTTAGGGTAGATGCTGACGTTGGACGACCTTGCCGATGCTATAGTCATGAGGTGGCCGATGCGAGCGATTCAGATAGTTGAGCCGAGAAAGATTGCGATGCTGGACGATGCTCCGAGGCCGGAGCCGGGTGAGGGCGAGGTGCTGGTGCGGTGCACGCACGTGGCGCTTTGCGGGAGCAATATGGGCCAATACACCGGCGAAGGTCTCTGGGGCAATATCGATTTTCCCAATCCGGTGGGCTGGGCCGGGCACGAGAATATCGGCGTGATAGCCGAGTCCCGGTGCGAGGGCTGGAAGGAAGGGACATTGGTGCTGGCGCAGCCGCACGGCTATTACGGTTTCGCCGAGTATATCATATCGCGCCCGCCGGCCATTGCCCGTCTGCCGCAGGATGCTCCGGACCCCGGGGCGCTTGTGGTGGCGCAGCCTTTGGCGACGGTGCTGCGGGCGCTGACACAAACCGATAACGTCATCGGCCAAAGCTGCGCGGTGATCGGGCAGGGCCCGATGGGGTTGGTATTCACGCATATTCTTAGGCTGATGGGCGCGAGTTCTGTTATTGCAACGGACCTGCTGGACTGGCGGCTCGAATGGTCCAAGCGCTACGGGGCCGACCACGTTATCGACGCCTCGAAAGAAAATGTTGTCGAGGCAGTCAAGAAACTGACCGATGAAAAAATGGTCGATTTCGTGGTCGAGGCGGCGGGCTACGTCGAATCATTAAAGACCGCCGCGTATCTGCCGAGGCCGGGCGGCAGGCTGTTCGTCTTCGGGATGCCGCACTACGAGCTGCAGGAGTTTCCGTGGTATCACGTCTTTCGCCGGAATATCCAGATAAATACATGCGTGGGTCCTGAGTGCGGGCCGTTCTTCCAGACGGCGGCGGATATGGTGCTCGACGAGAGGGCCAAAGCTCTTACCGAGATGGTGACGCCGCGAATGCCGTGGGATAAGGCGCCGGAGGCCTTCGAGATGTACGCCGAATGCGCGAAAGATTCTCTGAAGCTGACCCTTGAAGTCTAATCGAAACACGTCTGCAAGCCCAACCTGGATGATCGAATACAGCAAATCCGACGGCATCGCCACGGTGCGTTTGAACAACCCGCCTCTCAATGCAATCGGATTCGAGATGATCGAGGAGCTCGTCGCAGCGTTCAATCGTGCCGGCGCCGAGGAGGATGTTCGCGGGGTCATCGTGACCGGCGGCGAGCATTTCAGCGCCGGCGCGGATGTGAATATCTTCAAGGAAATCGCCTCGGTCGAAGATGCGATACGGACGTCACGGATATTCCAGGAGTCATTCGAGGCTGTTGAGAACTCCCCAAAGCCGTGCGCCGCAGCAATGGCGGGAGGCGTGATAGGAGGCGCACTGGAGCTTGCGATGGCCTGTCATTTTCGAGTTTGCGTGCGCGGGACTAAATTCAGCTTTCCTGAAGTCAAGCTTGGGATCAATCCCGGCGCCGGGGGGACGCAGCGTCTGCCGAGGCTGATAGGCGTCGAAGCGGCGCTGAGGATGCTGCTGACGGCGCAGCGGATAAGCGCCGAGGATGCGCTCGGTCTTGGTCTGGTCGATAGAGTGTGCGAGGCAGACGAACTTATTGCAACGGCCTGCGAGCTATTGGAGTCGGGCGAGCGACCGGTGATGAGCAGCCGGCGAACCGACAAGATTTTTGGTAACGAGGCCAACGAGAAGACATTCAGACAGGCGCAAGAACTTGTCGGGAAGGGTAGGCCAGAGATCATAGCTCCGGGTAGAATAATCGAAGCTGTCCGGACGGGCATAAATGACTCGTATCAGGCGGGACTGAAAGCCGAGCAGGAAGCCTTCGCCGAGTGCATGGAGACACTTGCCGCTCGGAACAAGATATATCTCTTTTTCGCCACAAGGAAGACAGACAAGATACCAGAGCTTCAGGCAGTTTCGGCGATGAAGATTGCCGCTACGGCGGTGGTCGGGAGCGGCTCGATGGGGACGGGGATTGCGCAGGCGTTTGCGGCGTCCGGGCTGGCCGTCGTAATAACCGACGCCGATAAGCAGGCGACCGAGAGGGCCATCGAAAGGATCGCCAAGTCGCTCGATAAACGGGTCGAACGGGGCAGGATGAGCCGGCAACGGGCGGACGAGGCGCTTGGACGGATTTCCATAGCAAAGGACTGGGATGATATCGGCAAGGCGGACCTTGTCGTTGAGGCGGTGTTCGAGGATGTGGCGGTCAAGCGTGCTGTAATGTCGCAGATTGAGGCGGTTTGCCGGGACGATGCAATTATCGCGTCGAATACTTCGACGATAGATTTAGACATTCTTGCTGAGGACCTCAACCATCCGCAACGGGTCATCGGGCTGCACTTTTTCAACCCGGCCCATGCAATGCCCTTAGTCGAGGTGATTCGCCGCGACCAGACCGAGCCGGGCGTTATTGCAACGGCTATGAAGCTCGTTAAGGATATTCGCAAAACGCCCATCCTGGTTAAGAATCGCGCAGGTTTTTTGGTCAACCGGTTGTTTATACCGTATTTGAAAGAGGCGTTTCAATTGCTTGAAGACGGAGCGCGGCCGCGAACTATCGATGCTGCGATGGTGGATTTCGGCTTTGCGATGGGGCCTTTGGCGCTGATAGACATGGCCGGGATCGACATTCTCGCCCTGGCGGACAAACAGATGTGCGATGCTTTTTCACATCATTTGCCTCTCTCGCGGGTCGCTGCGTTGCTGGTGGAGCGGGGCTGCCTGGGGCAGAAAACGGGTGCGGGGGTTTACACGTATGGGAAAGGCGACTATACTCCGCAGGACAGCGATGTGACTCGAAGCATAATCGCAGACGTGCAAAAGGAAACCGGCAAGACGGCTCGCGAGATCGAGGCGGGCGAGATTACGGACCGGCTGATTATGCGAATGGTTGCCGAGGCGTTTTGCGTCGTCGAAGAGCAAATCGCCGAGCGCGAGTCGGATATCGACGTTGCGATGGTGCTGGGGACGGGGTTTCCCGATTTTCGGGGCGGCGTTCTGAAATATGCTTATGACATCGGGATAAATGAATTGATACGTCGGCTCGAATCGCTCACTGCGAGATTCGGCGAGCGTTTTCGGCCTTGTAACTATTTAAGGGGCCCTAACAAGACCTGACTTCAAGATGAGGAACCGCTTCGCGAGGCTGTTTGATTATTGGACTTTGGATAGTCCGCCACGGGCGGACCATCGGCGGACTCAATAAGATGGCCGCACACTGTCATTCCGGCCTTGAGCCGGAATCCACGAACCTGAACTGGATTCCCGCCTGCGCGGGAATGACAATTTCAAAGCTGGCCTGTTCATTTAACCGTTCAAAGACCAATACATTTCTTCCGCCTTTGGCGGACCTGCTGCGGACTCGGAATGACAGGTCGAGTTTTGTTAGAGTGCCTTAAGAGAAAGGGCAGGAGTCTGACTATGGCGTCATCGGCAGAATTGAAGGATTTCGCCGCCAGCAAGAATATGCGGGGCGTGATGGGGCAGTATTTCACGGAGCTGTGCGGGGCGGCAGGCGCCAGCAAGAAAGTGGCGTGG
>DATEBC010000423.1:0-10462 GCA_035288065.1 Sedimentisphaerales bacterium
CCTCGTAGCTCACTGCGTACGATGTCCAGCCGGTGGGAATCTCCGGGTCGCCCAAGTGCCAGGTGCAGGTCGGATCGCTGGATACCAGCTCCTCGTCGTCAGCCGGGCTCGGACCCCACGCCTCCCTGGGTATGGGCGTGAAGGCCCAGACCGCTCCCGACCAGATTGTCGTCCCGTCGTCGGTATCAACACACCAATAGTAAGTCGTGCCGGGGACAAGGGGCGCCCTTGCATATTCTACAATGGCCGGATCATCGTAGCCGACGACAAAGGCCGTCGTGCTGACCTCCGGCCAGGGCGGAACACTGCCCAGAGAATGGGCCGGATCGCGGTCGATTACGTCCTGAATGTTGTCGCTGAAGTACGCCGTGTGCGTGATTGCGCCTATTCCCGGCGTGTAATCCAGGATCATATAGACGTTGGTCCCACTGTACAGCGGCGGCAGATAGTCGCCGTCAGCTGGAACCGGATTGTGAGCGGTTTCCGCCTCGCCGTAGTAGAAGTCGATCTCGGCAATCTGCATCGAGTTGGCTGAGCCCGCATTCTTGACCGTCGGGAAAAGCATCTTATACGATGTATAGCTCGCGGTGTTGGCAAAAATAACAGAAGCGCTATAACCCTCTGTGCCACTCGCATTACGTCCGCTTGGCAGACTTATAGGACCCGATGCAATCAACGTCCAGTTCTCCGCCGTGCCGGTGCTGTGGTTGGTGCTCACAATTGGCTCGTTCGTCCCGTAGAGCGCCCAGCTTGCCGGGTCGCGCTCCTCTGCATCGTTGGCCGTCCAGATCTCGAAACTGGTAACAGTGGATGCGCCTATCGACGGCGTTACAATGAACCCGGAGTTCTCCTCGCCGAAATTCAAGTACTTCTGACCGCCGCCTCCATAAACGTGATCGATCACTTCGGGAACCTGTTCGGCATCCGGAGAGCTGCTGTTCCCGTCGGCGTCAATGGCGATAATAAAATCGCCCGGCGCAAGAATCGAGACCCCAAAGACCGGAGCACCCATCAGCGCCATTAGAAACGCAAACACAAAACATAAGGTTTTTCTGTACATAACAATCCTCCTTTGAAAATAGGGTTGAAATAATTTACTTCAATATAGCGCCGGCTATAAATACAATTCAGTTGTTAATGACATACAAGAGCCTTCTGTCCTAATAATCATAAAACACTCACCGCCACCACGGCTCAAGCGCGCCCTGAGGCTCAATTCCAGAATGTTACGACCGAATGCTATACCACCAAAAGGCATCCGGGGCCTGCGCCTATTGGCACAGGCCCAGGATTCGTTCAAATTCTAACATCATTCTCCTGCAAGGTCGAATACGGCTCGCCTTGCATCAATTCTTATTGCGGATACTTGATTTCGAGAAGCCAGCTATCCATCAGCTCGGCATAATCCTTGAAGTTAATCACTCTGCCGCCCTGGGCCTCGCCTTCGTATATTTCAGCAGATGAAGGCACAGGATAATGCATCGGCTTGGGAGCTATAGTGCCTCCGGCCATGACCGTAGCGATCTCGGCTGCGGAGAGGGCGTGGTTGTAAATCTGGACGTCATCGATCAAGCCGTTCCAGCCTATATCGGTTGCAGTGTCCTTGCAGCCTTTGCCGACCAGCACGCGGTTGTAGCCGATCGTTGTTCCTACAAGCGTTGCCTGGATCGGCCCGGTCGCATCTTCAACACCGTTAATATACAACTTGACGTCATTTCCTGTGCTCCAGGTCAATGCAACGTGCTGCCAGGCGGTCGTCTGGACATTGCCGGCGCTTTCGTATTCCTGCCAGGTTTCACTCGATGCCGTGCCAATTGTCGCGCCGCATTTAATCACGCTTGTTCCGCCCGTGCTTGATCCGGCGGCGTCGTAGCGGATGTCTCTGTGGTCCGTGCCGTCCGGATCCTGGAAGATAATGAAGCCCTGGTCGATTGCGATGGTTTCTCTGTTCTTGACCCAGACTGCAACCGTCAGACCGTGCAGGCCGTTGAGGTAAAGATTTGCGTCGTTATCAAGGACGTAGTCGCCGCCGGCAAAATCGAGGCATCGGCCTCTTTCAGCGTCGTTGACCCACGAGACGCCGTTGACATCGTTGACATCGCCGTGCCGTCCCTTGCCGCTGCTGTCTGTGGCAGTCGTGCCGGCAGTCTCATTAAACTGCCAGCGCACGAGCAGCTCGCCCGTTTCGAGAACGTCGGTCAGCAGCCAGTCGTCGGCCATTACATCCAGCTCTTTGTAGTTCACAACGCAATCCGGAGCGCCCACAGGTGCGAAATCGACCTTTGCCATCTCGGCTGTATGCCGCGACGGCATGCACCTCGGTGCGTAGAGCCTGAAATCGTCGAAATAGACGATCCCGTTTCCGTGGGCGCCGCTGCCGTCCTCGTTGCCGATGCCGATGGAAATGCTCACCAGATTGCTCAGGTCAACGTCGAAGTCGGCCATGTCGATGAACCACTCGTGCCACGACTCGTCGGTTACGGCGTTCGGGTCCTCATCCTGATAGTCGCCGTATGTTACCTTGCTGCCGTAGCCTTTTGTGGCGTCCTTCAACTGAACCCACATCGGCTCAACGCCGTTGAGCTGCCTGCCGTAGAACTGTAGCGAAAGCGCCTTGACGCCCTGTATGGTCCAGTTCGTGCCGATCTCGGAGGGCAGACCGGCTATCTGGGCCTCGACCTTCGAGTACAACAGATGCCCGCCCTCCTGACCCATACTGCACGGGCTATAGACCGTCCCGTCGTTGTCGTAGTCGTACTTCATCGACTGGGCGCCGCCCAAAACCGGGTCGGGATTCTCGGTCAACATCGAGCCGCTATTGTTTCCGCTGCCGGCGCAGTCGCCGAAGGCGTCACGCCATATTTCAAAGATGTGGTCGCCTGATTGGGTCCACGGAACGTAGCTCTCCATATCATCGACCGGTAGCCAGTCAATAGTCGAGAATCTCCAGAGTTCTCCGGGCCAGGTATCGGGTTCGTTGACCGTATCTACGGCCCAGTAGAAAGTAGTGCCGAGATCGAGCGTGCCGGGCACCGCAAAGGTCGGGGCGGTAACGGTCGCGCTTGGCGCGGTGCGATTGGTCACGGCGGAGAGGTCTTCGCTGTAATATACGATATTGCCGTTGACGCTGGCCGCAAAGGCCCCAGGCGACCAACTGAGAGTGGGCGTCCTGGATACATCGGTCGCCCCGTCGGCCGGATCGGGATTAGTGGCACTTAAGCGTCCCGCCATCACCTGTATCTCCTGCGTCGAAAGCGCCCGCATGTAGATCTGAACATCATCGATCAAACCGTCAAAGTAGTTACTGTTATAGGAGCCGGACCAGCGTCCGATCACAACCGGATTTGACTGCGCAAGCACCTCACCCGGCGCCGTTTCAGAGGCCACCGAGACCCCATCGATGTACAGATTAACCAGCAATAAACTATCGATCGTTACCGCCACGTGCTGCCACTCGCCAGCCGTCACCACCGTCCCGCCTGACGTAGCGTAGTTGTTTCCGCTTAACTCATATTCGAATCGAAGCTCTCCGTTGTTGAACGTGAGTGTGTACTGTTTATTGCTCGTACCTTCCAACTTGGTAACGATTCCATGTGAACCCGAGACGACATCCGGATGGATCCACGCGGCGAGGGTAAAGTCTTTGGTCAAGCTCAAGCTGGTGCTGTTCGGCACATTTACATACTGGCTGCTTCCGTTGAGGTCAATTGCATTGCCTGCATCTTCGTTCCTTCCCGGCGCTCGCAGTGCGCCGCCTATGATAGTGCCGTCATTATCATAGCCCGACTGGTCGAGGACGAGATTGCCCATGTCGGGATCGAACATCCACCAGGCGACGCAAGTGGGGTCATCAATAATATCTGTGAAGGGCCTGGTTGTGAATTGCCAGACGTCTCCTGGAATAATGGTTTGGGTAAACGGCGGGTTCCTCAGGGTCAGCACGGTATTGACTTTCCAATAGTAGTCCGTGCCGCTGAGAAGCGGTCCTATTGTATGTGTGGCGCTGGTGACGTGTGCGTCCGGGATTGTGTCGGCCGCCACGGTTGCCTCGACGGTGCCCCAATATACATCATAGCTGACACTGTTGGCAGCGTCATCGACGTCGCCCATTTGCCAGGCAAGAACCACGCTGGCGCCTTTTATATATTGTGCGCCGTCAGGCGGCGTTGGGTCCCATGCCGTCTGAGAGGCGATCGTAAAGCTCCAGACATCGCCCGGATACGTGCTTGTGCTGTTGGATTCATCGACCGCCCAGTAGTAAGTGATGCCTCTATCTAAGGGCGTGCGAGCAAATTCGGGTATCGCCGGATCGTCGATCCCAACGTAGTAACCGGTCGCAAACATCTCGGGATAAGGCGGACTGCCGAGGCTAACGGCGGCGCTGCGGTCGTTGACGTCGTCGAAATTGGAGCTGAAATAGGCTGTATGAGTAGTCGCGCCGTGGCCGGCGGTGAACGTCATCAGCATCCAGAAGCCGCCGCCCTCTTCTCCGCTCGGCGGAGTCCTTGAGCCGTTTTCGGGGACGGGGGCGTACGCCTTTCTCACCGGCACCGGCGAGGGCAAGGCCCCGATGATATAAAAGTTGTTGCTGCCGGACGCCGGATCATGGAAGACATAAGTCCCCGGCCCCTTCACCGCCGAATATACGCTCAACCGGCGGTCGCTATCGCCGCCGACAAAGACATCCCAGCCTGTGTTCGTGAACTCGCCTGCCGCGGCGAAGTCCCGCACTATGTTGTCAACATAACTCTGTTGGGACGTAAAACGGTCGTCGGCCGTTAGTAGCACGGTTGCGCCTATGGGAAAGGTCACGGTGTATGTGACGCTGGTTCCCTTGTCGCTGTTAAAGGTGCGGACGTACTCGGCGCCGCTAATCTGCGCCGGCGTATTAACCCAGGTATATGTCCGGTCTGAGAAGACATAATTGCCGTTTATCCATCCGCCAGCCTGGGTCGGTAACGGCGGAGTGCTGCCGTCATGTGGACCGATGGGAGGGTCATCGTCGATGGAGCCGTTCGCGCGAACCACGGTTCCGATCAGAGGCAGCGCAGATGCAACGCTCGAAAACGCAGTAATCACGGCCAGGACAAAGGCCAACAGAATCAATTTCTTGAACATAGCAGTCCTCCTAAGAACCAAGCACTAAAAACGGTTAGCAAAAAACAAGTGAACAGAGTAGCATACGCTATTGTTTTCGACAGGAATAGCGGGCCTCTTAACATCATGTAGGCGGAGAAGATGTGGAAACGGCGGCCGGCAGCGACCGAAAAGGCCCCGCGCAAAACACACACGCCACAGTTCCTCTCAAGCACGATGTTCGGATCCGGCATTACACTCTTCCTCAGAAAGCAGGATTTCCGATACCAAGAACCCAACACTCAAGATAGAAATGCCCACAGTCTCAACCACTCAACTGCCGGTATGGAACGCAGCCTACCGTGGATGAGTTTGGGAGCACAAAATCACCATCACACTTATTTATACCATATTATCGGGCGCGGAGGCAAGAGAAAATCGAAAAAAAGTGCGGGAAAGTTTGGGTGGTCTTTCGACTTAGAGCGTGTGTGAGAAGCCGTTCTGTTGTGGCATGGGCATCCCCGCAAGTCCCGCCAGGGACGCCCGCGCAAGCGGCCCGTGGGGCTTGCGGCGGGGCCCGTGGGGGATGCCCGTGCCACTTTTCACACATGCTCTTAGCTCGACTTTTGCCATTTTGTCATAACCTCTTGTAGTTAAAGTACTTATGTCACCCAATTTTGTGCCGGCATAAATAGTCATAACTTCTTTCGGCACAATAAGTTACGTAATCAGGAATAGTAAAAAGTGCAAGAGTCGAGCTTAGCCCGCATTTCTCACAGGTGCTGATTTTAGTGGGGGTTCTTGTGGATCAGCAGGCGGATAAGGCAAGCTTACGGTTCGGTCTTGTGTATTGCCACGGGGTCTCGAAGAATGAGAATCGACACGTTCGCGATGGGCGAAATGAGGCTGGATTAGCTGCCAAAATCCGCATAAGTCGGTCTTGGAATTGGCCGACTTATTAGCTGTCGTAGCCCGCCTGCGGCGGGTTGGGCCTTGTTTTCTCGTTTTGGCGGGTCCGCCCGCTGCGGATGCGTTTTTTTGCCGAAATCGGGAACTTCCGGGCGTTTGCAATGTCAGATAAATTGGTGATGCTCGGCCCCAGGGGCCGCGCCAAAGGCCCGGCAAAAGTCCGGTAAGTCCCCCGCCGCGGCGGGCCTTACGGCGGGAATTTAACGCCCGGGGTATTTGTTGCCCTCCGCATGAGGCGGACCCCAGGCGGAGTAAGGAAGGATAGAAGGTGTGGCGTGATTTTTGCGTTTATCGGATTATGGGGTGATTAGCCATGATAAAACTTCGATTTTCTCGTAAGAGCGGCCCGCCTGGGTCCGCCTGGTGCGGATTTGCCGGTATGTTGCTGCTGTTTAGCTGGGGCTTTTCTGCCGTTTATGGCGCATCCGGCCCGGCCCCTGAGGCCCCGGCTGCGCCTCCCTCCGCCGAGGCGAGCGGTGTGTTTCGGATCATTACGCTCAAGCATATATCCGCCAAGCAAGGCCGAGAGTATCTGTCGCAGATCGGTATCGGACCGGCCTCTGAGCTTTCCGGCTCGCCGTCGTTGCTTGTGACGGGCAAGGCGGAGGATGTAGCCAGGGCAAAGGTCATGCTGGACCTGGTCGATTCGCCGCAGGAATTTGCCGTCAAGGTGATGGGCTCATCGCTAAAGGCGGAAATCTTGCCTTCGAGCGAGGCTATTTCCGAGAAGGCAGGCGGCATAGCAGTCGGCACGTTCTCCACTCCGCCCCAAGATTCCAGCGGCGCGATAGTCGATGTGCACAACGGTTCGCTGGCGATTATTGCGCAGGCCAGCCGGATCGACAGGGTGGTCGCAGCCGTTGGCAAGCTGCTGAAGGACAAGCAGAACGGCGTCTCGCAGCGGGAGGCCCAAGTCGAGCCGGCGAAGGAAACGCCCAAGCCGGTTAAGACCACGCCCGAGTCCGCCCAAGGCGGACCGAAGATCGAAAGACTCGCCTCGGCGGAGCGAGTCGCAGCCGGGAGCGAGGATATCCATCCTGTTGATGCAAACGCTCCGCGAAAAGGGCCGATCGAACCGCCGCAGCAACTACAAGCCGGAAGCGTAAGCGCCGGGGTAAATTCCCTCCCCCCTGGGGGACAAGCCCCCACGGGGCAAGCTTACGGTCGGGGCTTGTACGAGCCGCAGGTCGGACCCGGCGTCAGCGGCGACCTGAAGGTTACACTGCCCGCAAAGCTCGATATAATCCAGTTACTCCAATTAGCCGGGGAGTACTTGAATCTCAACTTCATGTATGACCCGGTCAAGATCAAAGGGGAAGTGACAATCCTTTGGACGGGCAACCAAAAGGGCACTATTAAGGTCGGTGAGCTGTATCCCCTGATGGAATCGGTGCTTCATTTCCACGGCTTCGCAATGACGCGCAACGTGGGGGCCAACATGGTGACGGTCACTCTGGAGGCCGAAGTGATGGAGAAAGACCCGCCGCTTGTCGAGACGGAGGCTGATAGGATAACCGAGTATGGCAACGTGGTTGTGACGCGCATCTTCAAACTCGAATACATAGATGCGGCGAGCGCCCAGAATCTTCTAACCGGCATGAAGCTGGGGACGAATGTCTCGCCGGTGGGCGACGCCAAGGTTCTTTTCGTAACGGGCTATGCATATCGCATGCCGCGCGTGGAACGGCTGTTGAAGATGATCGACAAGCCCGGAATACCCAAGAAAATCAGATTCAGACAGTTGAAATTTACGATGGCGACGGTTCTAGCGCCGAAGGTTAAGACTCTTGCAGAGCAGTTGGGGGCGGTGCAGATAACTGTGGGCCAGATGTCGTCGCCGTCCGGCCCAACGACCTCCAGCGCCCGACTGCCCGGCGAGACGACGGCGGACTACACAAAGCGGCTGGCCGGTGAGAGGGCCGCTCGCACGACGAGTCCGGTGCGGACGGCCACGCCCGGTGCGCCGACGACGACTCAGCCCGGCGTCTATCTCGATGCCGACGAGAGAACGAATCGAATCCTGATGATAGGCTTTGACGAAGAGCTGGACTCCGTTGAGGAGCTGATAGATACCCTGGACGTCGAGCAGACGGACCTGCGGACGATGAAGCTGTACCCAATCGAGCATATTGACGCCGATCAGGCCAGGAAGAAGCTCCAGGAGCTTGGCATAGTCAGCGGCAGCGGGCTGTCTTCTTCATCGTCGAGCTCGCGGATTACGGGCGGGTCAACCCGTGTGGGCGCGGCCACAAGATCGGTCTCACCCACTGGCGCGACAACGACTCAGCCCACCCCTACTGCGACTGCGGCGATGAGCGAGGGCGAGGGGGGATTACTACAAGGGCTTGCCGGAGAGCCTTTGGTCGTGATAATCGAGCCGACGAACTCTTTGCTTGTCAATGCAACAGCCGAGCAGCACGCCCAGATAGGAACGATTCTGAAATACGTCGATGCCAAGACAGAGACGGGAACCATACCATACGTCATCTATCCTCTGGAGAACCAGAAGCCCGAAGACCTTGCGACTATCTTGGAGAAGCTGATTCAGGAGACATTCAAGGATAAAGAGGGCAAGGTGGAACAGGTGATAAAGAAGACCGATGAAGAGATCGTAATTGTCCCGGATGAGAATACGTTCTCGATAATCGTCTATGCGAGCAAGAAGAACCAGGAGTGGATCAAAAACCTGATAACAACGCTCGACAAGCGCAGGCCGCAGGTGCTGATTGACGTGACGCTTGTTGAAGTGACGAAGAACGACAAGTTCGAGTACGATCTCAATCTCATAGGGGCCTTTCCCGACATGGTGACGCGCACGTCGTTAATAGAGGATGCGGTATTACCTCCGAATGTGTCAGGAAGTGGGCGTGATCGGTTCATCGAATATCGGGGCAATGATAGCGGTAGCGGCACAGGTTTCTATGCCGACGAGCACATCAACTTCATACTGACAGCTATGGAGGAGAAAAGTTATGGCAGGGTTCTTGCCAAGCCCAAAATTTTGGTCAACGACAATGAACAAGGGACCATCAGCACGACCGACACGACCTATGTCACCAAGACAACTTCCATCCCCGTGTCGACCGGCGGGACCAACGAGGGCACGCTGGTCACAACGGCCCAGGAATTCGAAGGCTACGATGCGGGGATAGAGCTTGATATTACGCCGCATATAAGTGAAGGTCAGTTACTTCGGCTGGAGATTACGCTTAGCCGCAGCGACTTCGGCACGATCAGCGGCTTAAAACCACCTGATACAACGAGCAGCGATCTGAAAACAATTGTAACCGTTCCGGACGGCAGCACGATCATCCTCGGGGGGATGTTAAAGATGAATCAGGGCAAGGGCGGGACCAAAGTGCCGCTGCTCGGCGATCTGCCGCTGGTCGGGGCCTTGTTCAGGAACATTAACAACAACGATTTCCAGAGGCGGCTGTATGTATTTGTGCGGGCCGAGATCATTCGCCCGGCCGAGACCCTCTCTCAAGGGCTGCCGGATCTGGAGAAGATATCGCAGCGGAACAGGCTGGCGTTTGAGAAGTTCGAGCAGGAGTTTCAGAGCTACAAGGACTTCCCCGGCATAAAGGCCAAGGCCGTCAAGCCGATCAAGGTGCTCGAGACCGAGTAGTGTCCGAACAATCCGCCTTAGCGGTCAGTAGAATCAAACAGCACAGGGTTTTTAATCTTCGACGTGCATGAAGGACTTGCTTATACGAACCGCAGAGCGAACCGGGTTGATCAACGCCGATCAACTGCGCAAATTCCTCGACGAGAACAAGGGCCGGGGCCGAATCGACGAGGCCCTGCTGAACTGCCCATACTTCACCGAAGATGCGGTGCTCAAGCTTTTTGCAGAGGCCCTGGGCTGGGAGTACTTGGCGGAGATACCCGCCAACGCCGTCCCCGTGGAATTCATCGAGTCTGTCCCGGCGACTTATGCCCAGCACCATTTCCTCATCGGCATAAGGTCGCAACAGGGCAACGGCGACCTTACAATAGTGCTCTCCAAGCCTCTCGACGCCAACGCCTTGGATAACGTCTCCAAGATGACGGGGCTGCCCGTCCAGGCGGCCATATCCACCAGAACGGCAATCACGGCTGTCATAGACGTCGCCTACGAGCAGAGATCAACGGTGATTGAAGAGGTTGCCGAGGAGCTCGATCAACAGAACCTCGACCAGCTTGTGGACGAAGTCGCCGGCTCCGACGACTTGCTCGACGTTGTGAATCGGCCCCCGGTTATCAGGCTGGTCAATGATATGCTTTTCCGCGCGCTGCAGATGCGGGCCAGCGACATTCACGTTCATCCCTACGAGACAAAGATTCAGATTCGCTATCGCATCGACGGCATTTTGTACGACGTCTTGAGCTTGAACAGGAACGTTCTTCCGCTGGTCATATCCCGAATCAAAGTTAT
>DATEBC010000424.1:0-3538 GCA_035288065.1 Sedimentisphaerales bacterium
TGCTTTGTGGGAAAAGCATCGCTTGCCTGCGATTTCCATACCGATACGCCATAAAAAATCCCTTTCACTCGCTCCTTGTTATTATCACATATCGGCCTGGATACACAATAACCTTCAACGCCCCAATTGCGACACAGCCTGGCAGTCGAGGGGTCTATTTGAATAGATTCCTCGACTCGCCTTTCCGCCGGTGGCGGACTCGGAATGACAATTTGTGGTCTTCGCGGCGCTCAACATGACAAGGGCGGTGCTCAACATGTCGGAAGGTCCTCTCATTCTAAATCCTCAATTCCATGTTTGGGTTGAACCAGATGTAATATGCCGGTCGGTCGGTCAGTTTGCTCAGGATGTACTTTGTGCGGTCAAAACCTGGGGACATTTTTCGCCGGCTGCCGTAGCTTTGCAGGAAAAGGCCGATCTCCCGCTCGATGAATTTACCCGCGTCTTCGTCCAGCCTATCGATTGCGTCCTGGACCTTACGCGGGTTGATCAGGCAGCGGTCCTCCCCGGCTGCGGTTCGCTCCGCTGAGGCGAGTATTCCGACGCTGCTGAGCGCCTCGATAAGGCGAACGCTTCGCACCGGCATCTTGGCCGCGTAGCCCTGCATCCCGGCCTTCTCGAAGAATGGATTGACCAGTCCCATCACCGCAAGGGCCTCGATGATGGGGACATTCATCAGAGGCATCGTTTCGCGAACAAGGCGAGACGCCAGGCCAAGACCGCGAAACATCGGATCGACGACCACCCTGGCGATTCGCCGGATGTTACTATTGACCAGGGCCAACTGGGTATCCCTATCAAGCCCGGCAAAGAGGCCCGCTGTTGCCGCGTTGCGAAGCTCGACATTCGGATCAGGCATTTTATAGACCACGACGCCTGCGCAATCGGTATCCGCCCGCCATTTCAATCGCCCGGTCAAACGCAGGGCGTAGATCGCCGCGAACGGTCCGAGGCCTGCCCCCTGGGGGCCCGCCCTCGGCGCTTCGCGGTAATGGTAGCAGGCAAGTTTCTTGTAATCGCTCAGCCGTCCGGGCATAACTTCTATTTCCTTGCAGATTGAGCAGTTGCTCATCTTCATCTCCTTCTGCCGTCCTTGTATGTCACCTGTGCCGGTTCGTACATGGCTTTACTGATTATCACGTCGGGGGCCAGATCGCAGAGGAAATCCTTGGCGCTTGCGGCGACGATGAAGGTCGTGCCCGTCCTCTTGGCGTATTTCCAGACCTTGTGCGCAATCGCAGAGGCCTCAATGCGAGACAGATTGGAGCAGAACTCATCCGCGAAGACATACTTTCTGCCCGTTGATATGGCCACGGCCAAACGAAATCGCCACTTCTGGCCTTCGCTCAGATTGCTTGGCTGATTGAGCACGGCCATGGTGTCATTAAGCCCGGCGATGCTGATTGCCCGCAGAGCGCTATATACGTCGCCTTCGATGCAATCGACGACCGTTCTGTCGCTCGGCGTTTCGACCTGGCTGAGGTTGACGCGGTCCTCAGCCGGGATGCAGCTCTCCAGCTCACGCAGCAAAACGCTCTTGCCCGAGCCTGAGCGGCCCGTAATGCAAACGATGTCGCCCTGGTTGATCTCGACCGTGCAGCTATGGGTTTCCTGCCGGTCCCTGATCCAATCCTCCGTCAGGCCGAACACTCTGCACACCTGTGCGACCCTATCCGTGAAGGTCCCATGCCAAGTGAAGGTCTTCGAAACACTGAATGTCGCCATAATTGACGCCTCGCAATTCGTACTTGATTATTGAACATCATTAGCCCGCCTCGGCTGGTTGGATGGTCTCTCCGAGCAGTCTGCGAATCTTGGCAACGGTCCTCTGCGTGTGGTAGTAGCTCCAGCCCCGCCTAACAGATATTCTCCTTATGGGCAGAGCTTTGAGGTAGTAGTCCCTGGCGACTTTGAGCTCCATTGCGGTCAGCCCCTCGCGGTGTCGCAGGCAGTTGAGGTACCGGCCGTTTACCAGCCGCCTTGTCATCGAGCGGATTCTACGGGCCACCGTTACCTCGTTGACGCCGGCCAGACGAGCCATCTGTCGAAAGCTCGAACCTGCCTCGAGATACATTTCCATCAAGGCCCTGTCGTCGCCGTCCAGCAGATTCAATTTATCCCTCAGGACATCCACGCTGATTCGGTCCCATTTCGCCCTCGCCGCCCCGCCCACACAAGAACCCCCACAGTGAATGTGGGGGCTTGCGGTTTGCCTGTCGCGCCGCCGCAACCGGTCCCGTCCGCCCGCCACCCCGGCGCCACAAGCCCCCAACTTTATGTTGGGGGTTGCCTCATTCCCCAACTTTGCGTTGGGGACTATCGCCGGCTCGCTAGGCGGCTCCGAAGCGCCCGATTCCGCCGGCGAAGGGGCAACAGATGAGTCTAATGTTGTATGAATATCCAACATAATGCGTATTTTAACGTATTAGAAAACCCAAGTCAAGAACTTTGTCTGAATTTTTACAATTTTTTTTATTTGTTTTGCATTGAGCAAACCGCAAGGCGGGCCGTTAGCCTAATAACGGAAGACGACAACCGGCCGGAAAACGGCTAAAGTTGGTTGATCGTCGAATTTTGATACTTGAGGCTCAATGCGAAATGCTGCATGCTCAATGGCCGGTTCCGCAGGAAATGCTTATGAACGCGAGAATTCAGGCGGGAATCTTCGAATGGCGTATTCAAAGACCCTGCCATCGAAAAAAATAGTTGCAGATCTCTTCGAAAAACGCCTGAAATCCGCCCCAAAACGTCACTGATGCGCAGATTTTGACCAAAATCCTCGATAAAAAGTCGTCGAATCCCTGTGCGCAGAGCAACAGAAGCCCTCTATCGTCGCCGCAATGCTGTTTGGGGCTTATTTCAGGGCTTGGTTATCCAGCCTTCAACGGTGTCGGCGGCACCGCTTATGTCCTGGCCAATCCCGGATATGGTATTGCAGCCGAACAAGGAAACCAGCAGAACAGCCAAAACAACAAGAAAAAGCATTCTTTTGATCATGACTTTCATATCCCTAAAGCCAACCCGTTCAACCAATTTGAAATTATTGTAGCTTTTTGTTTGATTCGTACAATGCTTTTTGCTATTATATCTTTGTTGCAAGCGCAAAAAACCTAAAGGAGCCACCATTGCAAATGAGTGGATTATAGGCGCTTCGCAACTTTGGGGAGGCCGGGTGATGAAAGATCCATCCATGGATCCTACCGTGTCTCCCCACTCTTTTTATCCTCAAGCCTGCCTTGTGCAAGAGATATCCGGATGCCGCCGGTATCGAGTTGCCGGGCTTCGAGCCATCGCCTCTGATGAGTCTCGATACAGCTTTGAAGCAGAGAAAGCGCAATCGTCATACCGGTAGCGGGCGCCCCGGCATAGTTGAGCAGACAACAGAAACGGGCAGGAGACCTGTGCCACTATTGAGTATGCGTGATATCGATGAGCTATTTGCGGCCTTGGGGCGGTCTGGGTTTCGCAGCCGGTTCAGGCTTGGCGAAAAGGAAGCGGAGTACCTTGAAGCGAAGGGCCTTGAGGTAATCATCGATCA
>DATEBC010000425.1:0-5026 GCA_035288065.1 Sedimentisphaerales bacterium
ACGCTAACCGAATTCGAGTGCGGGGCCGGCACAGCCGGGCCGGTACTGCTGCGCAAGAACCTGTTTAACCTCAACTGCTGCCTTCTCGCAGCCGAGATATTGAACAGTCTGACGGACGAGCACGACCCCCACCCCAAACTCTTCGATAGATTTCGGGAATTCCTCCAAAACGCCGGGAACGCCGAGAGCAAATCCGAAATGCTCGCGCTGCTGATACTATTCCAGTTAGCCCTGCTAAAAGACGTCGGCCTCGGCCCGATATTGGACCACTGCGTCAACTGCAAAGCGACATCCGACATCCGACATCCGATATCCCAATTGTATTTTAGCAGCTCCGCCAACGGGCTAGTCTGCAAGAACTGCGAATCCGCCTTCCAGGACAAATTCAAACTAAGCAAAAACGCCGCCGCCGCCCTGACTAACCTTAGACTTTTAGCCGAGGCCGACGAGAACACCCTAAACCAAATCGAAAAGCTGCTCGTCTATCACTTCACAGAACAAACCAGCCGCCGGCCAAAAATGGCAAAGTCTGTCCTTGGAAGTTGAGCCGTGCTGACAAAGAATGGCGTGACCTATTCGATGCGTTATGAGATTGCCACGTCGCTGCGCTCCTCGCAATGACAGAATTGAACGTGTTCTTGCATACGTTGTAAATTTCACGTGAGATGATCGTTTACGCCGCCGTCATTGCGAAGCCCCTTTGGGGCTGTGGCAATCTCCTCCCCTTTGAAGTAGAATGTTCCCATGCTGGCAAAGCAATTCTACGTTTATATAATGACCAACAAATGGAATTCGGCTCTCTACACGGGGATGACGAATAATCTGAAAGAGCGTGTCCATCAGCATAGACAGAAATTCGTGGAGGGGTTCACAAAGAAGTACAACATCATCAAGCTTGTTTACTTTGAGGTATTCGACGACGCCACAAGCGCTATCAAAAGGGAAAAGCAAATCAAGGCAGGCCCCAGAAAGAGAAAAGAGCGACTGATAAACAACAGCAACAAAGAATGGAACGACCTATTCGATACGTTATGAGATTGCCACGTCGCTGCGCTCCTCGCAATGACACAGGGAGCGCTCATCGCTGCTCACATCGAAAACAGCTGGTCAGTCAGTGTGCCACTATAGGATCGCCCCGCTCTGTCATTCTGCTTTCTCCCAGTTGCGAAAGTCATCGATGTCCCCACGAATAGAGTTGATCACAAAAGCAAGTACCGCCACATCGTCAAGATAGCCTACGAAAGGAATGAAGTCTGGTACGACGTCAAACGGATTCACCAAATAGATTATCGCACCAAGGGCCAGAATAATTGTCTTCAGCGGCACCTTGTGATACTCACCCTTCGCCCAGGCACGAACCAGCCGAAGGAGAGTCATCAGCTCGTCCCAGACTTCTCTGAGGGCATTCCTGTTCCGGATAGCCTTCTTAACGGCCTCTGACACTAGATTGAGCGTCTTCTTCTTGTCGCCAACATACCCCTTGGCTCTCATCTTCTCTTTATTGAGCTGTTTGCGTTCATCTCCTTGCAAGCGAATTCTCTTCACCTCCTTTGCCTGCACAGTCTTTTTCCTTTTGGGCCATTTCTTCTGAGACGATTTGCTCGGGATTGACCTCTTTGCCGACGGTTTCTTCTTGCCTCTCTTCTTTTTCATTAGATTCTTCTTCTTCGTTTCACCAAATTCTGCGTTTAGCGATAGTGGAATTGCCAAATCCACATAAATCTATCCCTCGCCCTCTTCGAACAGGTCCGGCTGGTCGGATTTCTTGCTTTTCTTTCTATGTAGCTTCAGTCCCAGGTGGTCGCAGGCCTGTTTTGTTATTTCTCTGCCGCGTTTGGTTCTGCGGAGGAAGCCTATTTGGAGCAGGTACGGCTCGACGACGTCTTCGAGGGTGTCTCTCTCTTCTCCGAGAGTTGCCGAGATCGCTTCGATTCCGGCTGGTCCGCCTTCGTAGATATTGGCCAGGGCTCGCAGAACGGCCCTATCCAATTCATCGAGGCCCAACGGGTCAATTTGCTCCATCTTTAGAGCGTTTTCGACAATCGCACCGCTGAGCACGCCTGTGCCTTTGACCTGGGCGTAGTCGCGGACGCGCTTGAGCAGGCGATTTGCCACGCGAGGCGTGCCGCGCGAGCAGGCGGCTATTTTCTCCAAAGTGCCTTCCTCGCACTGCAAGCCGAGCAGATCAGCGGACCTCTCCAAAATCGTTGTCAGCTCGTCGGCGCTGTAGAAATCAAGATGATACATCATCCCGAATCTGCTGCGAAGCGGGGCGCTGAGCAGGCCCGCACGCGTGGTGGCGCCGATTAGGGTGAAACGCTTTAGCGGAAAGTTGATCGTCTTGGCGTGCATTCCGCTATCGACGGTGAAATCGACCTTGAAGTCCTCCATCGCCGGGTAGATGAACTCCTCGACCGGCGTGCTGAGCCGATGAATCTCATCGATGAACAGCACATCGCCGGTATTGATATTGCTCAGAAGGCCCATTACGTCGCCTTGTTTTGTCAAGGCCGGGCCTGATGAGCATCGAATCCTGGCGCCCATCTCGTTGGCGACGACGTTTGCCAGGGTCGTCTTACCCAGGCCGGGCGGGCCGTAAAAAAGGATATGCTCCAACGGCTCGGCCCTCTGCCTTGCCGCCGCCATGGCGATTGCGAGCTTCTCTCGCACGTTGGACTGGCCCACACATTCGTCGAGGAATTTGGGCCGCAGCGAGACGTTGAAAGTCTCCTCCTGCTCATCTAAAGACTGCCCGGTGATTATTCTGCCTATCGCCATAGTATCAGTTTTGAGTTTTTAGTTTTTAGTTTTGAGTTATGCTATACTTCGACGCCTTGCTTCAACCTATAGACCAGGGGCACGAGGGCCTCGGCTGAATCGACGTCCGCGTGTCTCTCGCAGGCCAGTTTGACCAGCTCGATGGCTTCTGTTCTCTTCTCGCCCCAGGCAATCAGAATCTCGAGGGCCTCGGCCTGGAAGGGCTTGAACTTGGCCTGAGTATCGGCGCCCGCCTCGGCGCCGACGGCGAAGGCCTGGAGCTTGCCCTTTAACTCGGCGATGATCTGCTGGGCCATTCTCTTACCCACCGAGGGCAGCATCATCAGCGCCTTGTTGTCGCCGTCCTCTATCGCCGCCGCTATCGTGGCTATCGGAAGGCTCAGCGATCGCAGGCCCTTCTTAATCCCGATCCCCTTGACGCTGGTGTATTTCTTGAAGAAGTCCCGCTCGCCGGCATTCAGGAATCCGACCATCCTCGGGACCATATTCCCTCCGCCGGGCGTGCCCTCGTAATACTCCATAGTGCAAAGGCTGATCTGCGAACCGATCCTGCCGCTCAGCACATCGACACAGTAACTGGGCAGCATGACCTCATAGCCCAGCGCCCCGACCTGCACTAAGGCGATTTCGGCATCGAGTCTTACGAGCTTACCTTCAATTGTCGCTATCATAGAATTCGCGTGATTCGTATCTCGTATCTCGTGAAGCGGAAATTAAGAATTGAGAATGCAGAATTGCGAATTGTGTCCCAGCTTCGTCATTCTTAATTCTAAATTCGTAATTCATAATTCCCGTATCCTTTTGTTACAATCCAACGGCCTCAAGGCCCGACCGCCGCAATGAGTTTGCACAACACATTGCCGTGGCTATCGCATCGGCTACATCGTTCGGCTCCGGCAAATCACGTAGCGCCAGAACCGTTTTGATCGCTCGCTGCACCTGTTCCTTCGAGGCCCGGCCGTTGCCGGTGAGCGATTTTTTTATTCGCGTTGCGCTGAAGCTCTTTATCGCCACGCCGGCCTCGGCACACCTCTGCAGTATAACGCCTCGGGCGTGTCCCATCAATATCGCCGTGCGAGGATGGGCATAATGCGAGTATAATTCCTCGACCGCCACGACATCCGGCCCAAAACTCTTCAACAGCGTCGTAATATCCTCCGCTATTCGGTTGAGCTTTTCTTCGAGCGACTCACTGCGGACGGTTCGGATGACCCCGGCTTCAATCAGATTTTCCTGCCCCGAAGCCGCCTCAACACAGGCGTACCCGCAAACCTGCAAGCCGGGATCAATCCCGAGGATTTTCATTTTTCCTCCCAGCGACTTGTTCCATCCTTCTCGTCAATAACCATGATGTCAGACTGTATGAAAACATCACGTATTTTATCTGCGGTCTTGAAATCTTTTTCTTGTTTAGCTTTTCTTCGCTCTTCTAGGAAATTGTTTATCAGTTTGGCTCGTTTATTATGTTCAGCGACAGTTATTTGGGATGTACCATAACCATCTTTTACTATACCAAGCACATTTCCCCCTAATTTTCTAAAAAAGAGGTCGATAGCTTCAAAGGTTTCTTTGCTAATACTTTTGTCGTTGAATAGATTATTGTTTAGTCGTACAAGGTCAAACATAACCGATAAGGCAACAGAAGTGTTAAGGTCGTCATTCATCGCCATCTCAAACTTGTTTCTCAATTGGTCGAGTTCTTGCATTACTTCTTTATCGGGTTCACCTTGTGGTGCAGATGCCCTTCTACCTCGCACAGCTATCGCTGCGGTTGTAATTTTGTCATACCCGCTCTGTGCCGCAAACAACGCGGCATCGGAGAAGTCTAACGGGCTGCGATAATGGCTGTTCAAGATCAGTTGTCTTATTGCCAGCGGGTCGTATGCGCGGGTAAGCCGTTCGTGGTCGCCGGAGAAGGCCTGCTTGAGGGTGATGAAGTTGTTGAGGCTCTTGCCCATCTTCTGCCCGTCAACCGTCACCATGTTATTGTGCACCCAGTATTTGACGAACTGCACGCCGTTGGCGGCTTCGGACTGGGCGATCTCGCATTCGTGGTGCGGGAACTGGTTCTCCAGCCCGCCGCCGTGGATATCAATGGTCTTGCCTAAGTATTTCATGCTCATCACCGAGCACTCCAAGTGCCAGGCCGGATAGCCCATCCCCCAGGGGCTGGGCCACTGCATAATATGGTTCGGCTCGGCCTTCTTCCAGAGGGCGAAATCGGCAGGGTTCTTCTTGTCGGGCGATA
>DATEBC010000426.1:0-4399 GCA_035288065.1 Sedimentisphaerales bacterium
CAACTTCTTGTTCTTTATGCTTGATTTTGGAATTCACCTGCTATAACTATCGTCGGAATAAGGTGTTACGTTCGTTTTTGAAATTTGAGTTTTAGTCATTTGAATTTGTTTCGGATTTCGGATTTAGTGCTTCGGATTTGGTTGCGGCTGAGTGAAGCGAAGCCGCGCCAAGTTAATCCGTGTCAAAAAGGCAGAATCGGCCAGTTTGAGTAAGTTGATGGATCCTCAGTCGAAGAATCAAAACCGCCCCGCAGCCGGCCAACCGAGACGTTACTTGGTCAATGTCGATCCGACCTCCACAAACCAGCTCTTCACCGATTGTCTGGTCGTCGGAGCGGGCGTAGCCGGCCTGCGAGCGGCTATCGAAGCGGCGGAGAATCTCAAAGTCATCGTCGTCTGCAAGGGCACGCTTAAAGACAGCAACACCTGGAAGGCGCAGGGCGGCATCGCCTCCGTGCTCGACGGAGCGGACACCTTCGAGTCACATGTGGCCGATACGCTCAAGACCGGCTGTGGATTATGCGACTCAGACATAGTTGACTTGGTGATTCGCCGCGGGCCGGAACTGGTTACCCAGCTTCTTGCCTGGGGCGCAGAGTTCGACCAAAAAGACGGACGCATCGACATTACACTCGAAGGAGGCCATTCTCATGCCCGCGTCGCCCACGCCCACGGCGATGAAACCGGGCGAATCATTGCACAAACCCTCGTAAAGCAGGCCCGCAGGAATCCCAACATAAGAGTACTGGAGAACTTCTACGTCATCGATTTGCTCACGGATAACGATAATAAGTGTGTCGGACTGATCGGCTGTGGCGGCCGCGCCGGGCCGCAAATTATCTGGGCCCCAAATACTATCCTCGCCACCGGAGGCGCGGGCCGGCTCTATCGCGAAACTACCAACCCCGAAGTCGCTACCGGCGACGGCATCGCTTTGGCCTATCGAGCAGGCGCAGTACTGCGGGACCTCGAATTCGTTCAGTTCCACCCAACTACGCTCTACATCGCCGGAGCCTCACGCACCCTGATTACCGAGACCCTTCGCGGTGAAGGAGCAATCCTCCTTGATAACAAGGGCCGACGATTTATGAACGACTATCACGAGTCCGCAGAGCTGGCGCCGCGAGACGTCGTCAGCCGCGCCATCCTTTCCCAAATGCAGAAAACTAAAGCGACACACGTCTATCTCGACGTGCGGCACTTCGACAAGGAATTCTTCGCAAACAGATTCCCCCTGATTAACGAGCTGCTCAACAGCTTCGACATAGACATCGCCAGCGACCTCATCCCCGTCCGTCCGAGCGCCCACTATATGGTCGGAGGCGTCAGGACCGACGCCGCCGCAAGGACAAGTATCAATAATCTCTACGCCTGCGGCGAGGTCGCCTCCACCGGCCTGCACGGGGCAAATCGCCTCGGAAGCAACTCACTGCTCGAAGGCCTCGTCTTCGGCCGAATAGCGGGACGGGCAGTCTCCCAATCCACGGAGCCCGGCGCGGCCCAAATAAATCGCCCACTTATAAAGTACCAAATCCCCCATTCCGACCGTACCAGGCTCGATACCGAGGACGTGAGAAACTCTCTTCGGGCCCTGATGTGGCGAAATGTCGGCATCACCCGCACGGATACACCCCTTGCAGAGGCCCAGGAAATCATCCGCTTTTGGCAGCGATACGTCATGGACAAGGCATTCGAATCGCCGGAAGGCTGGGAGTGCCAGAACATGCTCACCGTCTCCCTGCTTATTGCACAGGCGGCCCAACAGCGTCGTGAAAGTCGAGGCACCCACTTTAGAAGAGATTTCCCCAATACTGACGATAAAAACTTCGCCAAACACATCGACTTGACGCGGTAATAATTTCTTCGACCGAATAAACTCGAAAATCCGGCAAACATCTGCTATAATAAATCGTAGCTCATTGTCAATCGAATAGAGTGGGTCGGGCGGTCGCCCCGTACCTATTTTGGGATGCCGGCTAAAATCCGTGTTTTTCAGCCTTGCAAAGCCGCCCGCCGCGGCGGGCTTGCGGATAAAGGCCGGACTCCCAAAATAGGTGCGGGGAGGAAAGTCCGAGCAGGGCAGGGCAACGGTGGTGGCTAACGGCCACCAGGGGCGACCCTCGGGAAAGTGCCACAGAAAATACACAGCCGACCCCGCACCTATTTGGTTCATTGTCGAAACGAACAGTGTGCATCATCAGCAAGCGCTTATTTCGACAGCTTAACATATTCGAGAGTTGACCAAATAGGTGCGGGGGGCAATGGTGAAATGGTGCGGTAAGAGCGCACCGCGGCGGCGGCGACGACGCCGGCACGGTAAACCCCACCGCCTGCAAGACCAAGCAGTCGGCTGCTCGGCCCGGGTGTAAGCGGTTAAGCTTGCCGCTTCGGCCGACGGGTAGGTCGCGTCCCGCACCTATTTTGAGATGCCAACGCAAATCCTGACTTTCAGGCCAACGCTGGACTCCCAAAATAGGTGCGGGAGAGCCAACTGGCAACAGTTGGTCAAGATAAATGATCGCCGCCCCCCGCACCTAAATGACCGTGTGCTTCCGGCAATAACCAAAACCGATGGGGCAAACACGTAATACACGACCATTTAGGTGCGGGGGGATACAGAACTCGGCTTACAGACCCACTCTATTTCTTTTCAAACGCCCAATCCAACCGACTATTGCCGCGTTTCACAACTGTCGCGACTATCCTGTCATTTCGACCGGCTTGTCCGCCGTACCTTGGCGAAGGCGGAACCGAGCGGGCCACACTGTCATTTCGACCGAGCGGAGCGAGCGGAGAAATCTATTCAGACAGCCGAATTCCGTTTCCCCTATAGTCGCACCATTCAGGAAACGCTGTACTACTCTGTCAAACTTGATTTTCTGCCCGTTGTCATTGCGAGTCCCTTAGGGACGTGGCAATCTCATACCCCTCGCTCGTGCTACGTAGCGAACTTCGCAGAGTAGCAAAGAACAGAGGCTGCTCCGGTCCCGGGAAGCCTTACAACGCCGCCCGCAGTTTTAATCTTTACGGAGTAAGAGGCCGGTTCACTCCACCTTGGCGGCCTGCTGAGCAGGTTCCGCAACAGCAGGCCCCGCAAGCTCTTGGAACGTAGGCAAAAATGCGCCCAGCCTGATCTTCACCGCAACAACATTCCCCTCCGCCCACATCCGGACTTTACCCTCGCCGAAGTTGATGTGGTCGAATCCGATGCCGTTGGCGTCGCTGATTCTCGCTGCTAATTCAGGCGAACGCTCCAGACCCCGAACAATCGTATCTAAGACCTGCTTGATGAGCAGCACGTTGACATCGAGCCGTCCTTCGGCCGAACGCGGCGCTTCTGTCCCGCCGCCAAGCTCGCAGGCGTCTCTGCCAAGGTTCTCACCTATTCTCTTCAACAGAGCAACTTCCCCCAGCTCTTTCGCATCGCCAAGCTTCTCAAGCTCCTCTTTGTCGAGCAGCATCTCGCAGTCGAATCTCAAGCCCCGCCCAAGCGTGAACCTTTTCTCCACTTTCTCATCCACCACGAAAAAGTATTTTCGTATTACGCTCAACTCATATTCATGAAAGGCGACCATAGTGAACCAGGTCTTGTACCCTTCTTTGCCCTGCCCGAGCGACGCAACAACGCTGTCGCTTTGACTGAGCAGCTCATCTTTCAACTGTCCGATCCTGGGCAGCACGTCGAGTGTAAGACTCTTCTTGATTCTCGTCTGGTCATACGTGGCCGAAAGCTCCTTGTTATAGAGATAATCTTTTGGCTGTATCCAGGCCTGTGGGTGTGTCAGCGAGCAGCCGCAAACGCAGCAGAAACAGACCGCTGCAAAAAACACAACACAACAAGCCCGCCCCCGCAATGATGCGCCTCGCACTCTAAATGTTGAGCTCATGTCACTTCTCCTTCTGCAAAGAACGAATTTCCGGCGATGCGCCCGAGCTGCTGCGGCCAGCCCTTCAGACCTCTTTCGAGTCGATCCATTTCATCATTTTGCGCAGTCTTCGCCCGATGGTCTCAAGCTGACTATCGTGGTCCTTGTCATAGAGTTTGTTGAAATTCTTCAGACCGGATTTGTACTCGCCGACCCATTCTTTGGCAAATTCGCCGGACGTAATCTCCGAGAGTATCTTCTTCATTTCAGCCCTGGTCTGCTTGGTGATTATCCTCGACCCGCGGGTCAAATCGCCGTATTCCGCCGTGTTCGATATGCTGTATCTCATATAGCTCAGTCCCCCCTGATACATAAGATCGACTATGAGCTTCACTTCGTGCATACACTCGAAATAGGCGATTTCAGGCTGATAGCCCGCCTCGACAAGCGTCTCGAACCCCGCTTTGATTAGCGCGGTAAGGCCCCCGCAAAGAACGCACTGCTCGCCGAAAAGGTCCGTCTCCGTTTCCTCT
>DATEBC010000427.1:0-5284 GCA_035288065.1 Sedimentisphaerales bacterium
TCTGTATCGCCAGTTCTATACTATTGCTGTGCACGTCAGCTCCGATATAATAGATTCTGTTCATCGGGGGCTCCTTTCGTATGAGGGTTATTATTTACCGAATCATACCTAAGGATGCCCTCTCTTCATATCTTCACGAAGGAACACGAATAAGCACGAATTCAGAGGAAGGTGGGGGATGGAGTATCATTATTCAGTTCCTCCCGACGGACGGAATCTTCGATATTAGTTTAGTGGGTATTATACTATATCTGAAGTTGGATGTCAAGTGAATTTTTGTTTTAGACACGGATTAGCACGAAGAAGGGAAGAGCAGAAAGAAAAGAGCTACGGAGAATTTGTGTGTTTGGCGGGATTTTGATTGTGGGGGGCGGCTGAATGCGTAAAATGGTCGGGGTGAGGACTGGACGATTGGAATTCGAGGATGGCGTAGATGCCGACGTTGGACTGGATAGGCAAGAAGGCGGTTGTTAATCATCATAGGCAAGTGCCGTATCACCTGCTGCGGTGCGATAATTCGCTTTCGTGCGGGGACCCGGACAGCGGGAATCTGCTTATCGAGGGGGATAATCTTTTGGCCTTGAAGGCAGTGCTGCCTTACTACGCGGGGCAGGTTAAGTGCATCTACATCGACCCGCCGTACAATACGGGGAATGAGAAGTGGGTCTATAACGACAACGTGAACAGCCCGGAGATGCGCAAGTGGCTTGGCAAAGTCGTGGGGGCAGAAGCCGAGGACCTAAGCCGACACGACAAGTGGCTCTGTATGATGTACCCAAGATTGATGCTGCTCAGAGACTTTCTCCGAGAGGACGGAGCTATTTTCATTAGTATAGATGACAGCGAGGTGCATAACCTAAGATTAGTGGCCAACGAAGTGTTTGGCGCGCGGAATTTCCTGTGTACCTTCGTGTGGGAAAAGAAACACACAAGAGCGAATGATGCTCGGTTTGTATCTGACAATCACGATTTTATTCTTCTTTACGCAAAGTCCGTCGACAATCTGATACTGAACCGCCTGCCTCGAACAGAACAAGCCAATGAGAGATATTCAAATCCTGATAATGACCCCCGAGGAGATTGGATATCCCAGCCGTTACAGGTGAAGACGCCTTCCGAAGCCTATATTTATGAGATAAGCACTCCCTCAGGTCGTAGGATAAGTCCTCCAACAGGACGGAGCTGGGCATTTGGAGTAGACCGATACAAGGAATTAGTCCGCGAGAACCGAATCTACTTTGGGCCGAACGGCTCTAACGTCCCAAGAATGAAAAAGTTTTTATCCGAAGTAGGCGATCTTATTCCCGTTACAATTTGGCCTCGCAAGGAAGTCGGGGACAATCAGGAGGCCAAAGATGAGTTGAAAAACATTCTGACAGGTCTGCGTACGAGTTTCGACAATCCCAAGCCAACAAGACTTCTCAAACGCATCATTCAATTGGCCGCTGACAGAGAGTGCCTCATTGTGGACTCGTTTGCTGGGAGCGGGACGACGGGCCACGCGGTCTTGGATTTGAATAAGCAAGACGCAGGGGATCGGCGATTCATATTAGTCGAGATGGAACAGGATGTTTGCCGGAATGTTGCAGCACAACGGTTGACGCGGGTAATACAAGGATATGAAAAGGTGAACGGAGAAAAGGCACTGAAGGTCGAGGGATTAGGCGGTGGATTTCGGTATTGCCGGTTGGACAAGGCGTTGTTTGATGAGACGGGGAATATCAGCAGTGAGGTCAAGTTTGGGGATTTGGCGGCGCACATATTTTTCACAGAGACTGGTATGCCGATACCGAAGCGGGCAAACGGGAGAAGTCCATTTCTTGGTATCGCAAAAGGGACGGCGTATTACCTGTTGTACAACGGGATACTTGGCGACAAGAGGGCGGATGGGGGGAATGTTTTGACGAGCAAGGTATTGGCGAGGTTGGCGGGGCACAATGGGCCTAAGGTGGTTTTCGGAGAGGGGTGTCGGGTGGGACGGGCGAGGCTGAAACGTGAAGGGGTTACGTTTAAGCAGATACCGTACGAGATAAAGGTGTCGTGATGGCGTTTGAACTTAAGGAATATCAGCGGCGGTGTCTTGACGAACTGGCGAAGTATCTTCGGCGGACGTGGGAATCACGAAATGCGGATGTGGCTTTCTACGAGCAGACGCGTCGAGAGTATCACCATGTTGAGACTCTGCGTGGGCTTCCTTACGTTTGCGTTCGCGTGCCGACCGGCGGCGGGAAGACTGTCTTGGCGGCGCATGCGGTGGGGATTGCGGCGGAGAATCTGCTTCGAGCGGATAAGTGCCTTGTTGTATGGCTGGCGCCGACGACGCAAATAGTCGATCAGACTTTGAGGGCGTTGCAGGAGAAGCGGCATCCGTATCGGCAGGCTCTTGATGATGCTTTCGACGGGTGCGTGAGCGTGATGGATATGAAGTCGGCGCTTAGCCTTCAGAGGGGGACGTTAGAGTCGGATACGGTGGTTATCGTATCAACGATGGCGGCGTTGCGAGTGGAGAATACGGATGGGCGAAAGATCTACGAGGACAGCGGGATATTGATGTCGAATTTCGAGGGGCTTACTGATGAACAGGAGAAGGTTGTGGAAGATAAGAACGGGGGTGGGGGACCCGTGCGAAGTCTGGCGAATCTGCTTAGATTGCGCTGGCCCGTGATCATTGTTGACGAGGCACACAATGCGCGGACGCCGTTGTCGTTTGAGTCGTTGGCGAGATTCAATCCATCGTGCATTTTGGAGTTTACGGCGACGCCGAACCAGGAGGACAAGGGGGAAAACAAACCGAGTAATGTATTGACGCACGTATCGGCGGCAGAGCTGAAAGACGAGAATATGATTAAGCTGCCGATATATCTGAAGGCGAAGGCGAAATGGGTGGAGGCTGTTCAAGAGGCCCTGGACAAGCGGTCGGAGTTGGACAAGCTTGCGCGTGAAGAGGAGAAGATCACGGGGCAATATATTCGACCCATTATTCTTTTTCAGGCGCAGCGGGACGTTAAGGGGGAGAAGAATATTACCTACGATGAGTTGAAGAAGCACCTTGTTGCGGAGTTTAAGGTACCTGAGGAGCAAATTGCAGTATCGACAGGGGCGAAGAATGACCTTGAAGGCGTAGATATTCTGGCAAAGGACTCGAAGATAACCTGCATCATTACGGTGGATAAACTGCGTGAGGGTTGGGACTGCCCATTCGCGTATATTCTCTGCACGATATCAAATCTTCGGAGCAGCACGGCGGTAGAGCAGATTCTTGGGCGGATTCTGCGGATGCCTTACGTTAGGAGGCGGAATCACGATGAGCTAAACCGGGCGTACGCTTACGCGACGTCGGCGGACTTTGTCGAGTCGGCAAATGCCCTTACTGAAGCGCTTGTTGATAGCGGATTTGAGCGTTTTGAAGCCAAGACGATGGTCAAACCCGCAGGGCCGATGGGCGACGAGTATCTGCCGCTGTTTAACGTCAGCGTGTCTGAGGTTGTAACGAGCAAACCGGACTTTTCGGCCCTGCCAAAGACACTTCGGGGGCGACTCGGACTACGCGAAGGGGAAGGTCGGGTGGAAATTACCTACGCCGGTCCTCCAATTGGGGCAACAGATGCGGAGACGCTCAAAGCGAGTGTGACTGGTGCGGAGGACAGGAAGGCCATTGAGCGGTTAGTGAGAAAATCGCGGGGCGAAGAGTCGAGCCCTGCGGCGCTCGGGGAGAAGCTGGAGGTGCCGTGGCTGAGTATTCGGGTCGATGACGAGCGGGAGCTTTTTGAAGATCAGTTTCGGGAAGTTCCCTGGAAGCTGAGCGATTGCGAAGCACTGCTGGAGGAGCGAGATTTTTCCTTGCGCAAAGGACCGGATGAGATAGCGAGGATAGATGCCAATAAGAACGGCAAGATCGGCTGGGAACGGTTCATTCCTCAGTTGGAGAAGGAGCTTGCGCTACTTGAGATCCACGGGCCGAGGAGTGCAGCGGAATTGATAGTTTGGCTGGACCAGCATATTCGGCATCGGGACATAACGCAGACGGAGGCAAGTCTGTTTCTTGGAAAGATGGTTACCCTTCTTATCGAAAAGCGGGAATATGCGTTGGAGGAACTGGCGAGCAACCGGTGGCGTCTGCGCGACGCGGCGGAAGAGTTGATATCGCACCATCGGCGGCGGGTGGTTGAGCGGGAATATCAACGGATGCTTTTGCCGGAGTGCGAGACTCCGGTTGAAGTTGACCCGACGTTCTGTTTCACGTTCGACGGGGCGAAATACCCGGCCAATCGATTCTACGAGGGGCCGGCGAGATTCACGAGGCACTACTATGAGAGGCCCGCTCATATGAACAGTGAGGAGGCGGAATGTGCAAGTTTCATTGATGGGCTGGGTGAGGTGGAGTATTGGGTGAAGAACCTTGAACGGAGCGACTATTCGTTCTGGCTGCCGACTTCGAGTGACAGGTTTTATCCTGATTTCGTTGTGCAGTTGAAAGATGGGCGGATTCTTGTGGTGGAATACAAGGGCGGCCACCTTGCAGAGGGGCCTGATGCGAAGGAAAAGGATATGATCGGGCAAGTTTGGGCAGCACGATCCAAGGGGCGGTGTGTGTTCAAAACGCTTGTTAGGGCAGATTACCAAAACGAGATTCGGTCGGTAATTGAGAATGAATAAAGTTGCGGAAAAGACATGGGCAAGATACTCATGCTGTGGGATGTTGGGGGGGACAATTCGGATACGGAATATCGAATAACGAACAAGGAATTTTGAATTATGAATTTGAGATTGCCACGTCGCTGCGCTCCTCGCAATGACAGCGTGGGGATGCGGGGGCGGGGGTAAATAGCGGATTTCAGATTTCAGATTACAAATTCCAGATTTCGGATGGATTCCGGATCAAGTCCGGAATGACGGAGGGGGGCGCATGTGGTTTTCTTGTTGCGAGGTTGGTGGCGGGGCTGTAGAATTCGGGGACGTTGAATTGATAGTCGGTAATCATTTGTGCTGTTTTCGAGAAGGTCGATGAGTGTGAAGGCTGCTGAAGAGGCCTGTTTGGGGCTTGAGGCGTTGGGGGCGATTCTTGAGTCGCTGCCGGATGCTGGGACCAGGTCCCCGCGGCAGGGCGAGCTTATCCCGCTGCTGCAGGAGATTCAGAGGGCCTACGGGTACTTGCCCAAGCCGATCTTAGCGGAGATGAGCCGGCGGACGGGTATTGAGGCCAGCCGGGTCTATGGCGTTGCGACGTTCTACGAGCAGTTCCACTTGGAGCCGCACGGGCGGCACACGATCAGGTGCTGCCGGG
>DATEBC010000428.1:0-3682 GCA_035288065.1 Sedimentisphaerales bacterium
TAATGATTCTCGGCCTGCCACGTCAAGGGCGGCGCGAGAATCATTAAGACGATAAAGCAGAGTCTCGGCGTAGAGCCCGGCGAGACGACGGAGGATATGGAGTTCACATTCGAGACGGTGGCGTGCCTGGGCGCCTGCGCCTTGGCGCCGGTAATGGTAGTCGACGGCACGTACTACGGCAAGACGACATATCGCAAGGTTAACATGGTTCTGGACAGCTACAGACAGTCTTCAAAGGAGAGGGCCTGATGGACAGGCTCAGCTCAATCTCTGATTTTGACAAATGGCGACAGTTGCTGGAATCGGGAGTCGATTCGGCCGAGTCGGTTGTTACTATATGCGCTGGGACGGGCTGCACGGCACTGGGCTCGGCCCAGGTCTATGAGGCCTTCGAGCAGCAGATACAGAAACAAAAGCTGACCGGCCGGGTCCGGCTTAAACGGACGGGCTGTCACGGCTTCTGCGAAAAAGGTCCCGTTGTCGTGATCCTGCCCAGGCAGTTCTTCTATCCGGGCGTGCAGGCTGAAGACGTGGAAGAGATTCTGACCAAAACCGTGCTTGGCGGCGACACGATAGATCGGCTGCTTTACGTGGACCCAGCAACCGGCAAGAAGGTCGCATACGAGCACGAGGTACCCTTCTACGCGGGCCAGCAGCGGAACGTCTTCAGATACAACGGCAAAATCGACCCGGTCAGTATCGAGGATTATGTCACCGCAGGCGGATACGGCGCGCTATCAAAGGCCCTCCGTGACTATGCGCCGGAGCGGGTCGTTGAGATTGTCAAGCAGTCCGGACTTCGCGGACGGGGGGGCGGTGGTTTTCCGACGGGACTGAAGTGGGAGTTGTGCAGGGCGAATGCAAGCGACAAGAAGTACCTGATATGCAACGCCGATGAGGGCGACCCGGGCGCGTTTATGGATAGAAGTGTCTTGGAGGGAACGCCCCATGCGGTGCTCGAAGGCATGGTGATCGCAGGTTTAGCAATTGGGGCATCGCGTGGTTTTATCTATGTTCGAGCCGAGTATCCTTTGGCAGTGAAGAATACGACAGCGGCAATCGAGGTGGCGCGAGCAGCAGGGCTGCTGGGCGAGAGTATCTTAGGAACGGACTCTTGTTTTGACATCGAGATTCGTCAGGGGGCCGGGGCGTTTGTCTGCGGCGAGGAGACAGCGCTTATCGCCTCGCTCGAAGGGAAGCGCGGTATGCCAAGCCCGCGACCCCCGTTTCCCGTGCAGAAAGGATACCTGGGCAAACCCACGGTCATTAACAACGTGGAGACATTTGCAAACGTGCCGCTAATTATCCGCAACGGTGCGAACTGGTATAACCAGATCGGGACTGAGAAGAGCAAGGGGACGAAGATATTTGCGCTCGCGGGCAAGGTCAATAATACGGGCCTTGTGGAAGTGCCGATGGGCGCGACGCTCCGCGAGATCATCTTCGAGATAGGCGGGGGCATTCCCAAAGGGCGCAAGTTCAAGGCGGCGCAGATGGGCGGTCCTTCGGGCGGGTGCATCCCGGCTGCGTATCTCGATACGGAGATAGACTACGACAGCGTCCAGCAGATAGGCGCGATAATGGGGTCGGGCGGCCTGATCGTCATGGACGAGAATACCTGCATGGTCGATGTCGCCCGGTACTTCCTCGAATTCGTCCAGTCCGAATCTTGCGGCAAGTGCACGCCTTGCAGGGTCGGAACCAAAAAGATGCTGGCGATCCTTGAGAGGATTACTCGGGGCCAGGGGAATATCGACGATCTCGATGTTCTCGAGCGTTTGGGCCAGGATATCAAGAAGGCCTCGCTTTGCGGCCTGGGGCAGACCGCTCCCAATCCGGTGCTCTCCACGCTGCGGCACTTCCGCGAGGAATACGAAGAGCATATCATTTTGAAGACCTGCCGGGCCTCGGTGTGCGAAGGATTGGTTCGCTCGCCGTGCCAGCACGGCTGCCCGGCCGGCGTGAACGTGCCCGAATACGTCTCTATGATTACTGAGGGCAGACTGACCGAGGCGGCAGCGATTATTCGGCGGCGAAATCCGTTTGTCTCGGTCTGCGGGCGAGTTTGCGACCATCCGTGTGAGCGGCGATGCCGCCGGGGCGAGATCGACCAGCCGTTGGCGATAAGAGCGTTGAAGCGATACATTGCAGACAATATGCCCGATTTCGCCGCTCCGATGGTTCGGCCCGTGAGCAAGAAGGCCGAATTGGCGATAATAGGCAGCGGCCCGGCGGGGCTTAGCTGTGGGTACTTCCTTGCGCTTATGGGCAGGGCGTCGGTCATCTTTGAGGCCCAACCGATACCAGGCGGCATGCTGGCCCTGGGAATCCCGGAGTTTCGCCTGCCCAAACAGGTGCTTCAAAAGGAAATAGAATTCATTCTGTCCCACGGCGTCGAGCTTCGGACCAATTCGAGGGTCGAGGACGCCCGGCAGTTGAGAAAAGAAGGTTTCAAGGCGGTCTTTGTCGCCACGGGCGCTCAAAAGGGCAGGGGCATCGACATCGAAGGTATGGAGCTGGCCGGCGTCGTCGATTCGCTGGAGTTCCTCCGCGAGAGGGGGCTGGGCAGAGGGATGGATTGCCGGGGCAAAGCAATAGTCGTTCTCGGCGGCGGCAATGCCGCTATCGACGTTGCCCGTTCAGCGGTGCGCCTCGGCACCGAGAAGGTTACAATCCTCTACAGGAGAAGCCTTGAAGAGATGCCCGCCTACGGCGAGGAGATCCAAGGGGCGATGAAGGAAGGTATTGAGCTTGTGACGCTCGGCGTGCCGACGCGCATTCTCGGCGAGAATGGCGCAGTATCCGGAGTTGAATTCGTTCGCGCTGAGCTTGGCAAGGCCGAGGCCGACGGACGGCGCAGACCGATTCCAATCGATGGCAGCCAGACTACTATTTCCTGCGACCTGGTGATACCGGCAATCGGACAGATTCCTTCGGTCGAGCCTGCACATTTTGCGAACGGGCCGGAACTGACGAAATGGGGCACGATTAAGGCTGATCCGGTTACTTTCAAGACGACTACCGGCGATATCTTTGCCGGCGGCGATTGTGTTACAGGCCCATCGAGCGTTATCGAGGCGATTGCTGCGGGCCAAAAGGCGGCAGCGAGCATCGATAAGTTTTTGGGCGGAAAGGGAGAGCTGCCTCGGGATACGGGGTTTTCTTTCACAAAGCCGGATGAGGAGGCGCTCGCCAAGTCGCCGCTGCGATTCGAAGAGAAGGAAATCCCCGTCGTCCAGCGCAGGCGCGGATTTGCTGAGGTTGTCCTGGGGATTGACAGGGAGCAGGCGCTGGCCGAGGCGTTCAGATGCCTGCGATGTGATCTTGAGAAATAATGAAGGATTCCTTAAAAATCCGAAGCACGAAATTCGAAATCCGAAACAATATCAAATGTTCAAAATGCAAATTCTCAAAACGAAAATGCGAATTCCTGTCAACTATTGCCGTGCAATTCTTAACCAACGGTAAATAGCGTTGTACTCTTAAAAATATGTCCGACGTAGCTGTAACAATAAATGGAATTAAAATTCTGGGTCAGCCCGGCCAGACGATTCTGGACCTGGCCCTGGAGAACGGCATCGATATTCCAAATCTATGCCACGATCCGCGGCTGGCGCCGGGGGGGGCGTGCAGGTTGTGCCTGGTGGAGGTCGAGGGGCAGAGGGGTCCGGTAACGGCTTGT
>DATEBC010000429.1:0-8325 GCA_035288065.1 Sedimentisphaerales bacterium
GGACGACTGGCCGAATTCGTCCGGCAAAGACGCGACGGCGGGCTCGGCCAGTTGCAGCGCTTCGATGAAAACGGCATCTTGCACTACCAGCCAGGCGAGACCGATTACTCCAAAACGCACTTCGCAAAGCACGCCAACGGCCTCGGCGGGCAAGTCGTAGCCGATATCTTTGAAGCGGCGGCACTCTGTGCGGACAAAGAGCTAATCGCCAAGGCCCTCGAACTGCTCGATAAGCAAACCGCCCTCTATGCAGATACCGTCCCTCGCGGGGCGCAGACCTGGGAAGTCCCACTCCATACCCCCGATATTCTGGCCTCGGCCCACATGGTCAAGGCTTATGTTCTTGCGTATATCATTTCGGACAAAGAAGAGTATCTGGAACAGGCGCGGTATTGGGCGTGGACGGGCGTGCCTTTTGTGTATCTGCATCCGCCCACGCCGGGCTACCCAGGGGACAGGCGAGTCGGCAACTACTCAACGATTGCAGTATTAGGCGCGACGAATTGGCAGGCGCCTGCGTGGTTCGGCCAACCGGTCCAATGGTGCGGACTGGTATATTGCTCCGCACTGCACCTGCTCAGCGATGTCGATCCGCAGGGCCCCTGGAAGAAGATCGCAAAGGGAATCACCGCCGCCGGGCTGCAGATGACTTGGCCGACGACCGACACCGAGCGACAGGGCCTGTTGCCCGACTTCTTCCATCTTGTCGCTCAAAGATCCGACGGCCCGGCAATAAACCCCGGGACCGTCCAGGCGCACCTGACCGAATACTTCTCGGCAGGCAAGAACTACGACCTCAAGAAACTCCCCGCCCACAAATGGTTCGTCCACGCCCCCTGCGAGATTCGCTGGTTCAAAGAGTCCGATGACCTGATCTCGATAACAGTTGACGGCCGGGCCTACAAACAATACCACATTCTGATTTGCGGCATCGAAAAAGAACCCACCGAGGTCACAGCCGCACACCCACGCAGAGAAGCCCTGCGCTTCGCACCCGCTCGAACAGAATTCCACCCCGACATTAAAGCCCTGGTAATAACCCTAAACACCCCCGCAGAAATCAGAATAATACCCTGACCGAACACGCCTCAACGGCCAACACCCTGGGCTATTGATTCCTGTATATCCAATATTCCTCAAGCCAGAGTATCAAAAGCGGGTGTCATTCCCGCGAAATGGCACATCCGCCTGTGGTGGAGCGGGAATCCAGGGGTTATTGGCGCGTTTCTGGACTCCTGCTTCCGCAGGAGTAACATGCCATTATTTATGCAGGAATCAATAAACCAGCGCCGAGGGCACGTGGTGCACGGTCAAGGCATTTTAATCCTGGAAGGGGATTTTCGAGTTGTTTTCGATTGTAAAGGCTCTGCAAAGCCATTACTATAGCCCCTCGCTGGGTTAGTCAATGGAGACAAAAGATTATGGCAGAACAGTTGATCGGAATGATAGGCGGCACGGGCTTGGGCGATGCCCTGGCTGAGCAGGTTGTTGACGCTGAATTGCACGATGTCGATACGCCGTTCGGAAAGCCCAGCGCGCCGATCCTGGTTGGTCGATACGGGGAAAGGCAGGTCGCGTTTCTCAATCGCCATGGCGCCGGACACAAGCTCTCGCCCAGTGAGGTGCCGTATGCGGCCAACATCTTCGCGCTCAAGAAGCTCGGCGTCAGTACGGTAATCGCCAGCGGCGCGGTCGGCTCGCTTCGAGAGGATATAGCCGCAACCGACCTGGTCCTTGTGAATCAGTACATAGACAAGACTTTCAGGCGTAAGAGCAGTTTCTTTGAAGGCGCCGCCGCCGTGCACTGTGAGATGGCTCAGCCCGTCTGCGGCAACCTGCGAACGATGCTGGCCAAGACCGCCAAGAACATCGACGTGAAGACACATCTCGAAGGCACTTATGTCTGCATGGAAGGCCCGCAATTCTCCACGCGGGCCGAATCCCTGCTGCACCGCGCCTGGGGCGGCGATTTGATTGGAATGACCGGCATGCCGGAGGCGAAATTGGCCAGAGAGGCCCAAATGTGCTACGCGATGGTAGCTTTAGTGAGCGATTACGACTGCTGGAAGCCGCACGAGTACGGCAAAGACAAAAAAACACTGCTCAAAGAAATACTCGGCAACCTTGCAGCGGCTACAGATAACTGTCTCAAGCTGCTCAAAGCCGTCCTCGCCGGGGCCGAGACCCTTGCTTGCGACGAGTGCTCGTGTCGCCACAGCCTGGACCTGGCCGTCTGGACCGACAAAGGCCATATCAACCCGGCCAAGATGAAAAAGTTGAACGTATTATTCGAATAGCCGTGATTGGAAAGGAATTAAGAATGAGAACACACGCTAAAAAAGGAATTATCCTCGTATCTCTTGTTGCGATCGTCATCGCCGCGGGCTGCCAGGAGTCGCAGACACCCAGCGAGAAAAAGAGCCGCGTTATCGCGGCGCAGAACATGGAGCTGCAAAAGCAGCTTGCCGAGCGAGACAAGCAGATCGACGACCTGAAGGCCCAATACGCCGCCCGCACCGGGCTTGAGCAGAAGAAGCTGGCCGACTGCCAAAAGCAAACAGCCGATTGCAAGGAACAGCTCAAGCAAGGGATGGAAGAAAAAGTCAACGACATCCTGGTCGCCTCGATCGAGGAAAGCGCGAAGATTCGTGAGGAGAACACCGCTCTCAAAGCCGAGATAGCCGAGCTAAGGGCCAAACTGAATCAGCCCGGCGAATCCGAAAAGCCGACGGAGCTGGAGAAGAAGTAGTGCTCTGTAACAATCGCATCTGTAAGTTGTCATTCCGCACTTGATGCGGAATCCATTTCTGCGAAATCTGGATTCCCGCTGAAGTTTACCCCGCACGCCGATGCGGGGCGGGAATGACAGGCCACAAAATCAAGTCTGACAGAGTGGTAATCGGTCGTCAACTGTCCTGAGCACACACCTTCTGCACGGCCTTTACGCAGCCGGGCAGCTTCTCGTCCGGGCAACGTCTCTGTATTGCCGCCGCCACGAGCCCGACAAACATCGGCTGAGGCCGCAGCGGGCGGGATGTGAGGCAGGGGTGGGCCTGGGTGCCCATAAAGAACGGATGGCTCGGAAGCTCCAGAATCTGCATGATCGGCTGATTCGGGGCCTTACCGGAAAAGACCATGCCGGCCTGCTCTAATTGCTCGATATATCGCGGGTGCACCTCGTAACGATGCCTGAACCGCATCCGCACCGATTTTGCTTTATCGAAAAGCCCCCACGCAACCGTCTTAGGCTTCAACTCTATGTCCCTTCCCCCTAATCGCATATTGCCGCCGAGACCTTCGATCTTCTTCTGCTCCGGCAATACGTCGATTACCGGCTCAGCGCAATCCGGCTTGATCTCGGTGCTGTTGGCCCTGATTAATCCGCAGACATTTCGTGCAAACTCTATCACGGCCATCTGAAACCCGAAGCACAGCCCCAGATAGGGGACGCCATTCTCCCGTGCGTACTTTATACACGCGATTTTGCCCTCGGCCCCGCGTGTGCCGAACCCGCCGGGCACAATGATCCCATCCACATCGGCAAGATTATGGGCGACATTTGCGTCGGTGATGCTCGTTGTCTCGATCCATTTTATATTGACGCGGGCCTTAATCGCAATGCCCGCATGTTCGAGGGCATTGATTATGGATGCGTAGCTGTCGCGGACGGAGGTATATTTGCCTGTAATCCCGATGGTCACGTCGCGTTTCGCCGCCCCGATCTTGTCGGTGAAGTCGCACCACTTCGCCGAGGCCTTTCGCTCGTGCCTAAGGTTGATGCGATCCTCGATCTTGAGCAGTCTTGCCACCTTGAAATCCAGCCCGGCTTCGGAGATCATCGCAGGGATCATATAGATGCTGGCCGAATCCTCCATACTAATAACCCTATCCAGAGGGACGTTGCTATAAACGCTGATCTTCTGGCGGACCTTCTCTGTAACCGCGCTGCCCGCCCTGCAGGCAATAATGTCCGGCTGAACCCCCAACTGCATAAGCTGCTTAATCCCCAACTGAGCGGCCTTGGACTTCTGCTCGCCCAGCGCCTTAGGCTCCAGGATGTACGTCAGGGCCACGAAGCAGCAGCTGTTCGGCCCTTCCTCATAAGCCAGCTCGCGCATCGCCTCGATGAAATAGGCGTTCTCCAAATCGCCGACCGTGCCGCCGATCTCCACGAATACGATATCGGCATCGCTGCTCATCGCCAATTCACGCAGTCTGAGCTTCACCTCGCCGGTAACGTGCGGAATCATCTGAACGTCCCTGCCTAAGTAATCGCCGTGGCGTTCCTTGTTGAGAACCGAGTTGAATATCTGCCCGCTCGTTGTGAAATTGGCCCTGCTCAGGTTCTGATCCAGCATCCGCTCGTAAGTGCCGAGGTCCATATCGCACTCCATCCCGTCGTCCAAGACGAAGACCTCGCCGTGCCGAAACGGATTGAGCGTGCCGGAGTCGATGTTCAGATACCCTTCCAGCTTGATCGGGGTGACCTTCAGCCCCTTATCCTGCATCAGCTTGGCCAAGCACGAAGAGAATATCCCCTTGCCCAGCCCGCTCATCACAGTACCCATCACAAAGCAATACTTCGCCTTACCCTTCTTATACCCCGCCGGGATAGGAGAGAAAAACTCGCTCTCAGTAGAAACATCGCTAACCGACGCCAACAAATCCTCATTCTTCACCATAAACTCATCCTTCCACCATCACAAGCCACAGAGCACACTCTATTTTTTTGCCACAGAGGACACAGAGAGCACAGAGAAAAGGACTATCTTGACACAACCGCATTTCCCAATTCCACAAAATCTTTGTCTATCTTGCCAAAATCTGCAAGCCCATAGAATTTATAAATCTCTTTAAGAAACCTTTGGGCACATACACAACACTCATACTTGAGCCTTCCGATGTCTTCCTTCACATCGCCATCATAAATCAGGCTATCCTCTGAGTCTAAAACAGTGAGATACAGAACTAAGTAATCTGGATGTACTGCCTTGTGAAGCTTTCGCCATCCTGCTATGGGAATGAGTTCTGAAGCACCTGGTCCCTTATTAGGCGCACCATATTCCCCCGCGAACACTTCTTCGAGCATCTGTGTTGGTGTTGGCAATTTTCTTGTTCCAGTTGACTCCAGAGATTCTATCCTCTTTTCTATGAAATCTCTGGCCATTTCATAGTCCTTCATATAATCCCTTGTACTTGGCCTCGTGTCATTTCTAAAAGCATCGAGAACCGGCCTGACGAAATTCAATTCAGTCTGAAGCGAATCTCTCTCCAGACATCTTATTCTGTTCTCTCGTTCACCATCATCTATGCCCATCAGAATCCAAGTTATCCTGGACATTAGTTGATAGAGACACCTCAGTAAGGCCATAGCTGGAAGAATGTGTTGATGTGCCTGGTTCTTATCCAAGAGCTTCAAAATGCCCCATAGGTAGTTTTCTACAACTGATATCGACGGATTTATTGCGCCCTCAAGTTCGGACATCTGGTTAGATTGCGAAAAGCGCTTTTCAAGATGATCATACGTATCATCAAACCAGCTTTTCAGTATTTGTTCAATGTCCATCTGTTTTCCACTAAATACACTTCTGATCTTATTCCATATTTTCAGCCAAATCCTCTTGAGCCATTTGATCAAATCTTTGTGTCCTCTGCGGCTATTCTTTTATCTCTCTGTGACCTCTGTGCCCTCTGTGGCAATACTTCTTTCAAATCTCTGTGTTCTCTGTGCTCTCTGTGGCCATTCTTTTTACCTTATCTTTCTCTGTGGCTCAGGCGATCAAACAGAGACCCGTTTGATTCCGTCGATAAGCCGTCTTTCGCCGAAGTTGATTACCAGTCCGCGTTTGAGATTTGTCGCCTTCAAGTACGAGATGGCTTGCGCTATCACCGTATCCGGCGCTTTGCTCAGCGCCTTGATCTCAACAACCACTTCTTTCTCAACGAGCAAATCAAGCCTCTGTCCTTTGATTACGTGCCACTTATATGTAGTATCGGCCGGGACCTGCCGTTCGAATCCTATGCCCTGAAGGCTAAGTTCGACACAGAGGGCTTCCTCATATATCGATTCAAGCAAGCCGGGCCCCAATTCCTTATGGACCTCAATGGCAGCCCCAATAATCTTCTCGGTCAAATCATCAGCCATTTTGTTCTTCTCTCTGAGGCTATTCTCTTTAAATATCTCTGTGCTCTCTCTGTCCTCTGTGGCTATTCTTTAAATATCTCTGTGTCCTCTGTGTTCTCTGTGGCTATTCTCTAAATATCTCTGTGTCCTCTGTGTTCTCTGTGGCTATTCTCTAAATATCTCTGTGTTCTCTATGCTCTCTGTGGCTATTCTCTAAATATCTCTGTGTTCTCTATGCTCTCTGTGGCTATTTCTTTTATACCCTATCCTTCTCTGTGGCTGGTTTTTTACAGCGATTGACGAACGCTGCATATTGCTCCGGCGTGTCGATGCCGTCGCAGGTGTGCCGCACACTGCCGACTAATATGCCGAAGCCGTTTTCTACTGCTCTTAACTGTTCGAGCTTTTCGGCCTTCTCCAGCAGGGTCTGCGGCAGGCTGGTTATCTTCAGCAGGAAGTCCTTTCGGTACGCGTATATCCCCAGATGCCGCTTGTATTGCCCGACTTGGCCGATGCCCTGGGCGTCCCTGTCGTACGGAATCGGACAGCGCGAGAAGCATATCGCCCGCCCGACTCGCTCATTCGTCCCTCGTGCCTCATCCCTCGTCCGTCCTGCGCAGCATGAGACGATTACCTTGACGATGTTCGGATCGGCTATCTGCTCGGCCCTCTCGAAATCCGCGGCCAGCGTCGCCATCGGGTAATCCGGGTTTTCAATCAACAGCCGCGCCACGTAATCAATACTCTCCGGGTCTATCTCCGGCTCGTCGGCCTGGAGGTTTATGATAATATCATCAGGCGTTAGGCAATGCGGTTCAGGGATCGGTTTTTTCCTATCCGCTATGCGCTGCCCGCTATCCGCTATTCTTTTGACGGCCTCGGCGATTCGGTCCGTCCCGCTCTGGTGATCGGGGCTGGTTAGGACGCATTCGGCCCCGAAGGATTCGGCCGCGGCCAGCACCTTCTCATCGTCCGTCGCTATTATCACCCGCTCGACCAGCTTCGCGGCGCACGCCCGCTCGTAGGTATGTTGAATGAGGAATTTGCCGGTATCTTTAGCGAGAACTTTACCTAAGAATCTGGTCGAACCGTACCGAGCCGGTATGCAAGCTACAACTCTCACGCTGCCTCAGACCTTCTGATGGATAGGCCATGTGGCTAGGCCACGGCTTAACCGGCTTAACCATCGCCAAAAAGTTCCTTAACCGGGCGAGCAAAACAACTCAGGGACTTCCACGCGCCGCTGTGCCTTGGCGAACAGGAAATTCCAACGGGCTTGTATCTTAGAGCCAATCTGCAGGCGCGTCAACACTGCAAACAGATTCTTCACAAAAAAACTACAAACTTTTCAAATTTCGTGTATATTGACGCTCATATTTGAGCGGGAAACTCTACGCAAAGGGCGTTGTGATGCAAATTGGCGATGAATACCTCTGCCGCGTGAACTGGAACATAAGCGCAAGGGACGTTTTCGACCCCTCCGTCCTCAGCCTGCTGGCCTCCAACGCCGTCCTTATTATCTGGGCGGTCGTCCAGCGCTGGCCCCTGCCATTTGTTGTATGTGTTTACTGGGCACAGAGCGTAATCATCGGCATCTTCTGGTTCTTTACAATCCTGACATACGGCAACATCCGCCTAATCTACGGCATCGATGGTTATGAAGAGCACTCGGCGGCCAAACCCGCCCACAGGACAGGCGTAGCCTGCGCGTTCGCCCTCCATTACGGCGCGTTCCACGCATTCTTTTTCTTCTGGATGTTGCGGGGCCCTCTCATTCCGATGATGGATCGTATGAGCGGCGATAGCGGCGCCGAAATCGCTATGCCGGACCTGCCTCTGCGGGCTTTGCTCATTTTCGCAGGCATCTTCTTTGTCGGCAGGCTGTTTGAGTTCCTTCGTGAGCAAAGGGAATTCACCGAGAAGCAGGCCAACGCCGCCAAACTCACTCTTTTCCCTTACGCCCGCATTATTCCAATGCATGTGGTAACCTTCATCGGCGCATCCCTCGATAAGGGCAAGATCACGCCGCAGTCCGCTTTGGTCTTCTTCCTCCTGCTCAAGACTGCCGCCGACGTCTTCATGCACATCGTCCAGAAGAAGGGCTTTCCCGACTTTGTAGGCGCTCGAATCGACGGTTCTGCGCCAAGAATCGCGGGCACTGCCGGCAGTCCGGTACTGCTGATGCCCGGCGGCGAGAGGAT
>DATEBC010000430.1:0-3886 GCA_035288065.1 Sedimentisphaerales bacterium
CTGATGCTTGGGGTGCTTGGCCAAATCCACGACTTCGAAGAAGTATTCGCCGTCCCACAGCCGCTCGACGCTGAGCTTGCTTCCGGATTCGAATATGTTTCTGCAGCGTTTTGCGAATTCAGCATCGCCCATCTCTTTGGCCATTTCTTCGCCCGCCCGAAGCGCCGCAAGGTACAGCGAGCCGACGAAGGTGTTGGGACCCTCGAAGTTGATGTCGTAGGTATTGTGCTGGCTGTTCTCGATGAGGCCGTCGTCGTTGCCGTCCTGCTTGATTGAGAATTCGAGGGCCATTTTGATTCTCGGCCAGTTGCGCTTGAGGAATGCGCTGTCGGCGGACATTTGATGCTCGCGGTATGCCTTTAGCACGGTTCCGCATTGTCCGTCGGCGGCGTAGTTGTGGTCTGAGCGGAATCCGACCAGGCCGGAATCTTCGTGAAAGCCCTCGCCGAAGTCCTGCATTTCGCGGGCGCTTCTTTCCAGTTCAGGGAAGAGCCGGGCGGCGGCGTGGGCGTAGTTCCAGACGTGCGTGCAAGTGCCCGCGCAGCACCCGACGCCTTCCCATGCCCAGAACCGGCCTGACTTCCACCACTGGCAGGTCCCGGTTGCCAGGTTGCAGACGGTCGAATGGAGCCGAAACAGCAGCCAACGAGGCAGGGTGCTGTCCTCGTAGAAAGTCTCATGCCATTTTCTGGTATCGCCGGCGAGTCTGCGGTGGTTGTCGAGCATATAGTGGGCGACGCCGGCTGCGCTGTCGAAGCGGTTTGCGTATTCGTGGCCGTGCTCGTGGTTGGGGAAGAACCAAGTCAGGACGAAGGTGAAGGTCCTCTTTTCGCCGCGCGCGAGCTTGACGGTGGGCGTAGCCAGGGCCGCGCTGCGGTTCTTGTTGACCGGATAGGCTGTGTTCTCTTCGGCGTAGAGCTTTTCCGCCCAGGATTGTCCGGCGACCGCCTTCAAGGTCTCCTGAACGGTCCCAGTCGCGGCGCCTTTCTCGGCCAGGGCCAATGTCATCGAGCCGAAATCGGGCAGCGTGTCCAACGGGCCGAGCTGTATTTTTGCGGGCCGGTCGTCCTTCTCGATCTGATCGATATTGATGTGCCCCCATCCGCCCGAAGCGGAATCAACTATCTGTATCTGCGCCGATTTGCCCTCAAGCTCCCTGACATCCCAAAAATGCGATTCGAGCTTCTCGTTGTCCTTACCGACGGCTGTGCGGACGACCTTGCCGTCGATGAGCAGGTTGATGCAGGTTTGGCCCTGCTGGCTGCCGCCGCCGATAAGGAAGTTGATGAACCTGCGTGAGACCGCGAAGGCAGGCGAGGTGAGCGTTCCATGCGGGGCGTCGCCGCCGAGGAATGTATTCACCAGGCCCTTGCCGAGGAATTCGCTGACGGGATTCTGCTGTTGCAGAGTGCCGGCAGCCGGCTTCGTGCCGAATGCCTCGCCGGTCGTTTTCCAGTCGCCATAGTCGGTGCCTTCGAAATCAGCAAGGACTATTTTTTCACGAGGCGCATCTGCTCCTTCGGGAATGGGCGCCTTCTCGGCGGTGTGGACTATGAGCGTTCGGCCCTTCTCGGTTACGATTTGTGTTCGGCGGTTTGCGTGGACCGCAACAGCCGAATCGAAACAGACGGCATTTTGCAGCCAGCCCAGGACGCCGACATCAACCGGCTTGCGGGAATTGTTTTCGAGAGTGACGTGGAAGAGCGTGGCCGGCAGGGCTGAGTCCTTGGCGTTGAGCGGGATAAACGGAGAGAAGACCTCGGTCTCAACCTTGACGGGAAACTCGTCGTTGCTATAGCGGACTATGCCGATGGGGTATTCGCCCAGGAATTCGACCGTGCCGAAGCTTGCGTCCAGCGGCCTTGCGAGGGTCTTGCCCTCTTGAGAGACAACCACGGCAAAACCCGAATCGACGGGCGACTCAGGCCTGTAGGTGCGGTAGTTGTCGGCGCCGTAGCCGCTGAAGATGTGCTTGTTGAATATATGCCACAGGGCCAGGGTGCCGTCGCCTCGGAGGTAGAGCTGGCCGGTAGCGATTCCGCCGACGGGCATCCCGATGGTCTCGAGGTCCTTGCCGGTCCAGACGTCCGGCTCGCCGCGGCTGAACATTCGTTTAACCTCTGAGCGCGAAAGCTCTTTTTCCAGCGGGATGACGTGCCCGGAACGAAGCTCGACCTTCGCGGCCCATGAGTAAATCGTAATAAACGCACAACAGGCCAAGTAGGCAACGGTGATGACGAATACTCGGTATCTTCTCATTTTACGCTCCTTCTGGAGATTGCTATTCTGTTCGTCTTTTTGCAGACGACGACTTCGGGTATTGTAACAAGTCCCCATTTGTCCGCTACTACTTTTCCCTGCTGGATGGTTTTTCCGTCTGAGGAATTGGTCGATTTGAAATCATAACTGCGATTTATTTCTGCAACTGCAATACAAGCAGGGTCGGCTCGACTATGTGGAGGTTGTTCAGGAGGGGTTCGGTGTATTTTATGTCGCCGAATTCGGCTTCGTTGAAGTGGTGCTGCTTGCCTACGTGGTTGTTCCAATCGACGCCCTCTGTGAGAAATCCCTTGTCGCCGTGATGGTGCTTGGCGATGGCCCGCAGTATTGTCAGGCCGTCGCTGAGGAATTTTTCGTTCTTAGTGTCGCTGTATGCCTCGAAGTATGCAAGGGCAGCTTCGGCGTTTTCCCAGAGGTAGGAAGTGTCCCAGGTCTTCTCCATCCAGAGCATACCCTTTGTCTGCACGCCGTTTCTATCGTCGGTCATTTTGAACTGATCGAGGCCTGCGAGGCACTTTTCATAAGCGAAGGCGCTGATCTTATCGTCGTCGAGCAATTGAGCCGCCTGCCGGAGGACCCGAAACGCTACGGAGTATGCCACGTTTTCGTGATGGTCGTAGGTATCGTGGTTGATAGAGCCGAAGATTCCGCCGCCGTCGATGAATACTTTCACCTTTGCTCTCACCTGGTCGGCATAGTCGGCCAGGCCCTTTTTGGTCAGTTCGGTCATAAGCTGGATGATGAAGAGGCCGTCCGCGCTCTTCTCGAAGAGTATGTCCGGGTCGCCGTAGGCGTTGTTGGGGTGGTGCTCGCCTGAGGGCAGGCAGCGTCGCGGGAACCAGCCGTTGGAAGCGGGCTTGACGTTCTGCTCAATCCACTGGGCATTCTTCAGGGCGACCTGCCGCATCTTCTCTTTGCGAGGGCTTCCCACCAAATCGCTGAAGATCAGAAGCTGGTATGCGATTTTGGCCATTGAGCCTGGGCAGAACCAGTTGCTCTTGTGCTGGTAGTTGAGGCAGAACGTATTGTCGGTTGTCAGGCGGTAGCCGGTGATAAAGCCTGTATCGTAGTCGATGAAGCCGGCTTCGAGTACGTGGTCGAGCAGCTTGAGGGCCTTTTCTGCAAGCGGCTCATCTTTGGCGTACTTTGCGAAGGCGTACAGTTCATAAGCTCCGCCGACGGCGTTAGCGGCCCAGCCTGGTCCTTCGAGGTTGCCGAAATCGTGCCAGCCCATAACATTGCCATCCTGGTCCACAAAGCTGGATTTGCAGGCCAGGCGTCCGTCAAAAGGGACAAGGGTTCCCTCCGCAAACCGCACAGAGTCCCGAACTGAATCGAGGATAGTATAGGCCGGATTCTCCGGCAGGTAAAAAGCGGCAGCGCCCGAGTCCGCCTGAACGGCGGATTCGAGGAGGATGTAGTCAATTCCGAACATGTACGCCTTGACGGCCTTTTCGTTGGCGCCGACGATCTCGACCTTCAAGACGTGTTGGCCCTTGTCGAGCTTGTGGACGCCGAGGTCAATCTGGCCGGTCGGGACGACGCCGTTGTTGAACAGGTCGATAGGCTCTCCGAGCTTCTTTCCGTCTAAGTAGAGCTGGTGGAT